>JAFTQX010000041.1 GCA_017462545.1 Clostridia bacterium | reverse complement strand
TGAGGCAAGCAACAGCAAGAACCTCTATGTCTGCGACAACAGCCTGGGCGGTCGTCTGACCGTGAACAACAACAACTTCTTCCTCTGCGACGGCAACACCTTCCCGGAGGATGAGTGGACGCATGACACCGTACAGACCGGTAATATGAACCACAACGGCAACAACCTCATGGACGTGAACGCACGCCTTGAGGTCGGTGCTGATGAAAATCTGCTCCCCCACATCGACAAGGATCTCTTTGTTGGTATGGATCGCAAGACGTTTGTCAAGGATGTGACCGAGAGCGAGGATGACATCTCCGTGACCGCTTACATTCTTGCGCATTGCAAGACCGATGATTATGTCATCGTTGCACCCGGTGCTTATGCGGCAGAGAGCGGCATGAGCTTCCGCGCAGAGCACAGCAACACCACCATCTACGCCTACGGCGTGTATGTAGAGCGTCAGGTCGGCCTTGGCCAGATGATGAACTTCTACTACGCCGAGGATATCACCATTAAGGGCATGACCATTGGCTTCAAGCAGCAGTCCTGCGGCCAGGTCTATGTGCTGGAAAAGCTGGGTGAGGATGGCCGTTCCGGCAAGCTGCGCGTGGTAACCGGCGCGGGCATGATGAACGAGTTTGGTAATACCAATACCAAGTACTACGATGTAACCGGCATGGGCGCGCAGAGAATGGGTACCTTCTACGCCTACTGCGACACCGGCTTCTGGAGCATCCAAAAGGATAACACCACCGAGGCCGTGCCTACCATGATCATGGAGACCAGCGCATCGGTTTACGCTATGCTGGCAGTTGGTGACGTGCTTACCTGCCGTGCCAACAACGGTACTACCACCATTGGTATTCATACCGAGTGTAAGAACCTCGTCTTCTACGATTTCAATATTTACGGCAATGCCTCCGGCTTTGCGTATGTTGAGCAGGATGCCCGCACCGCCACCACCTACTACCGCGTATGTGATACCACCCGCAGCGGTGAGATCATTGAAGAGGATCTTTACAACCAGTATAAGGCTCTTGAGGTCAAGTATGGCGTCACGCTTGAGGTCGAAAGAGATGACCTCGGCCGCTATCGTGGCTCGCCTGCGCACATCGGCTCGATTGACGCAACGCACACCACCCGCTGCGGCGAGGGCTCGCAGGCTACCTTCTGCCTGTTTGAGAACATGTGTGACGACGCAACCAACCAGAACGCGACCCATGGCCGTCTGGACGAGATCATCGTCAACGAGGCCGAAAACACCGTTACCATTATCTATAAGGGTAACTTCTCCGAGTATTCCTGCAGCTACAACAAGTGGCAGCCTGTTGCCAAGCCGGGCGGCTTCTGCTACAACTTCAAGGAGGGTGACCGCGTATACGTTTACACCTCCAAGGGCCAGCTGATCTGCGATACTCCCGCGCTTTCCGCTACCCAGAATGTAGACACCGTCAACTTCCTTTGGAAGGATCACGGCTTTAAGAACAGCACCGCGAAGGGCTCGGTTGACAGAAGATCTGTTACCGTTTCGCTCGACGGCTTTAATGTGGAGGCACTTGAGGATTTTGACCTCAAGGACAACCACTGGCGTTCGGACAACAAGGTGCTCATTGATAACATGAGCATGTCCTCCAACGGCTTTAAGTTTGATAACTGTAAGTTCCAGAACATTCGTTCTCGTGGCCTGCTGATCAAGGCATCGGGCGGTACCATTCAGAACTGTACCTTCCGCAACATCGGTATGTCCTGCGGCGCGATCCTGTATGAGATCTACTGGGGTGAGTCGGGTGTTACCGAGAACATGCTGGTAGACCGTAACCTGTTTGACCACACCGGTTACTTCAAGAACCAGGATCGTTATGCAACCGTTGCCATCGAGGGTCTTGGCTCGTCTGTTGAGGAGGACTTCCTGCTCTACAAGAACATCACGATCTCGAACAACCACATCATGAGAAGAACGATTGACTATGCCATCTACATCAACTCGGCAAAGAACGTCAAGGTTCTCAACAACACCTTCGGCCCGTTCGTTGGTAATGACTTTACAGACCACCCCGAGGAGCCGGATACCTATGAAAGTCCGAGACCGGTGATCCACATCAACGGCGGTATGGATATTGAGATTTCCGGCAACACCTATCCGAACCCCGATTATCTGGGCATGGATTACGTCGTGGCCGAGCGCAATAAGCATGTTTACGGTACAGACGTCACCATGGACGGCACCGTAGACGGCGATCCGCTGATCCCCGATATGGTGGAATAACAAAAAACAAGAAAAAAGCACCCGTACGGGTGCTTTTTTCTTGTATAAGGGGAGGGGAGTCGGCGGCACGCGAAGCGTGACGGAGAGGGTGCCCGCCTCCCGAAGGAACGTCTTGCCTCTCCTTCAATTCCCACACTCGATGCTGATGCTTTGAAAGAGCGAGAGGAGGTCATCCACGCGGGTGGCCTTTTTTTCTTCGCCGCCGCGGTCAAGCAGGATCTTGCCCGCGTGGAACATGCAGATGCGATCGCCATATTCCACCGCGTAGCGCAAATTGTGCGTCACCATCAGGGTGGTGATCCCCTTTTCGCGCACGATGCGCTCGGTCAGGGCCATCACGCGGTCTGCGGTTTTGGGGTCAAGGGCGGCGGTGTGCTCGTCCAAAAGGAGCAGATCGACCGGGGTGAGCGTGCTCATCAGCAGCGATAGGGCCTGCCGCTGTCCGCCCGAGAGCAGCGAGACGGGAATGTCCATCTTCTCCTCAAGACCAAGCCCCAGCTCGGCCACCAGCTCGCGGTAATAGGCATTCTTTTTGCGCGAAAGGCAGAGGGAGAGCCCATATGGCTTTCCCTTGTTTTCGGCAAGCGCCAGATTTTCACGAATGGTCATGTGCGGCACCGTGCCAAGGGCGGGATCCTGATACACCCGCCCGATGCGCCGTGCGCGGCGGTAGGGGGGCCTATTGGTCATGTCCTCGCCATCCAGCAAAACCTGCCCGTGGTCGGGCAGTAGGCTGCCGCTGATGAGATTCAGCACCGTGGTTTTGCCCGAGCCGTTAGAGCCGACAACCGCCACAAACTCGCCCCGCGCGATGGTAAGCGAGAAGTCTGAAAACAGCGTTGTCTCGTTTGCCGTGCCGTGGTGGAAGGTCTTGTCAATGTGCAGCAGATCAAGCATCTTTTTTCTCCCCCTCTCTGTGTGCTGTGTGCCCAAGGTGCTTTTCGCGCCAAGCCGAAAGCCGCTCATGCCCGATGAGGATGGCGGCAAAGAGCACGGCGTTGAGCAGCTTCAGATAAATGCCGTCACGGTCGATCAGCACCAGATAGTTCAGGCAAAGTGAGTAGATCAGCGCGCCGATCACCACGGCGGTGGTGGGCTTTACAAGACGCATGCGGGAAAAGACCGCCGTGCCGATGATGACCGAGGCAAGCGCCAGCACCACCTTGCCGCTGCCGGAATTGTTGTCGTAGGACATAAAGAGCTGTGCGTATAGCCCGCCCGAAACGGCGCACAGCCCGTTGCCAAGCGCAAGACCAAGGATCTTGTAGCTCCCCGCATCCCGCCCAAGCGAGACGACAAGGGAAGCATTATCCCCGGTTGCGCGTAGCAGATAGCCAAGCCGCGTACGCAAAAACAGGTCAAGCAGCAGCTTGATCGCAAGAACGAACAAGAAGAGGATGCCAATGGTTACCGCGTCACGCGCGGTGGGGGATAGATCGTCTAAAAACGCGGGGTGAAAGATGCCGCGCAGCCCCTCGCTGCGGTAGGAGAAGATGGTGGTGGTCTGCCCGGTCTTGGTCAGCAGACGCGTGAGAGCCAGATTGACGGAGAGCAGCCCGGTCATGACAATAATGCCCGAAAGCAGCGGCGAGATGCGACAGCGCACATGCAAAAGCCCCGTCACCATGCCGGCAAGAATGCCGACCACCATCGCCCCCGGAATGGCAAGCAGCGGTGGAAGTCCCACGCGCAGCATGAGGATGGTGCAGCACACGCCGCCCAGCGGAAAGCTGCCGTCTACCGAGAGGTCGGGAAAATCAAGAATGGAATAGGAGAGATACACGCCAAGGGCGAGAATGGCAAAGCAAAGCCCCATCTGCAGGCCGTCTATCGAGGTGCTGAAAAAAAGCTGCATCGCTCACCTCTCCTCTGCGGCTACGTCGGTCGCCTGCAGCACGGTGGGAATGATCAGCCCAAGGCTCGCGCAGGCCTCGCTGTTGTAGTAGATTTGCGGGTCGGTGATGACGGCGGTGGGAATGTCGCCCGCCCGCTTGCCGCCAAGGATGGCGGCAGCGGCCTCGCCTGCCAGCTGTCCGACGGCAATATAGTCGATCGAGGCAGAGGCCACGCAGCCAAGGCGTACCTGTTCAATCTCCGAGCCGAAGACGGGAATGCGCGCCTCACGGGTGATGGGAAGGATGTTGCTTTCCAGCTTGCCGACAATGGTGTTGTCCAGCAGGTTGATGAAGCAATCCACGCCCGCGTCGATCAAGGCATTGACCTGCGTGTCGATGGTGCTGATGTCGGAAACGGCGCGATCAAGGATCTCTATGCCCGTGCCGCGTGCGGCGGCTGCCGCCTTCAGCTGGGTGATCTGATAGGGAGAGCTGGATTCCTCGGTGGAGTAGAGAACGCCGATCTTCAGTGTCTCCTTGCCCATAAAGGCGGTCACAACGTCAAGCTGCTTTTCAAAGCGCGGCACGTCCGAGGCACCGGTGATGTTTTGGTAGTTTTCCATGGTGGAGGCATCGGTCACCGCGCAGAAAACGACCGGAATGCCGCTGTCAGCCGCCGCGTTGGCAGCCGCCACCGCCGAGGGGGTGGCAATGGCAAGGATGATGCGTGCGCCGCGGTTGACCAGCGTGTTGGCCTGTGTTTGCGCAACGGCCGGGTCAAAGTTGCTGTCAATGCG
Source organism: Clostridia bacterium (assembly GCA_017462545.1). Lineage (GTDB taxonomy): Bacteria > Bacillota > Clostridia > Oscillospirales > CAG-272 > UBA1740. The sequence goes on along the minus strand of JAFTQX010000041.1, from coordinate 36,229 downwards.
TTCTATGGTGTAGCCCTCCGCCGTGATGCCTGCCGATTCCAGCGCCTGCGTGATGCCGGTGTAGCAGTTGTTGAGCGAGGCGTGCGAGCCAAATTGCATAATGCCAATGATCGGCTTTTCGTCTCCGCAGGAGCCGAGCGTAAGCGGAACAAGGGCGAGAAGTGCGAGTGCGATGATGATGGAAAGCGTACGTTTCATGATTTTTTCCTCCGTTTTTTCTGCTTTGTGGGTTGGTGTGCGGTCGGTTTGAGCGCTTTTTGCCAAGAAAAACAAAAAGCGCCCTTGAAAAAATCAAGGGCGACTTAAAAAAATCGCGGTGCCACCTTGGTTTTAGGCAATTGCTTGCCCCTCTGCAGGATACCGACATATCCCTTGCCCTGTGACGGGAGCCCCCGCAGCGCATTGAACGCTGACCTCCACAGCCCATATGACACGGCACCTCATACGGGGCTCGCACCGTCCCCCGCTCGCTTGGAAGAAGCTCTCCGTCTTTTTTCTGCTTCATCGGTTTGGGCATATGATAGCACAAAGCTTTTGGATTGTCAAGAGGAATGGCGGAAAAATTTTTGGGGAAAATAAAGGAAACTTTTTGAAAAGAGTGGGAAGAAAGGAAACTTTTTGAAAAAAGTTTCCTTAGACCTTCAAAAACTTTTAAGGGAAAGGAATATGGTAGAGAAAGGTGGTGTCGGGGCTTTCTCTGTGTCTGCCACGTTCGGTACAACGCCGCAGACAGGTATCACGACAGGGTGACAAGGCAGGCTCGGTGCTCTCCACAGCGTTAACCGCAGATAACCTGTTTGCGTTCCGCAAACGAGCACCGATGCTTTGGCCCTTTCAAAAAGCACCTCGCATTTTTATCACTCCCCGAACAGATCGGTTGAGAGATACCGCTCCCCCGTATCGGGCAGCAAAACGACCACCGTCTTGCCTGCGTTTTCTTCTCTTGCACAGACCGCGCGTGCGGCGGCAAGTGCCGCGCCGCCCGAGATACCGCACAAAAATCCCTTGCCTCGTGCCAGGTCGCGCGCGGCGGCATAGGCCTGCTCGGTGCTGACGGGGATGATTTCATCATAGATGGTGCGGTCAAGCGTGGTGGGGACAAAATTCGCGCCGATGCCCTGGAGCTTATGCGCGCCCGCTCTGCCCTCGGAGAGCAGGGGCGAGTCTGCCGGCTCAACGGCGATGACGCGCACGCTCGGCTTTTTTTCTTTCAGGTAGCGGCCAACACCGCTGAGCGTGCCGCCCGTGCCGACCCCGGCAACGAAGATATCCACCGTTCCGTCGGTATCCTCCCAGATCTCGGGGCCTGTGGTCTGATAGTGCGCCAGGGGATTGGCGGGGTTTTCAAACTGCCCCGCGATGATCGCCCCGGGTGTGGCGGCAAGGATCTCCTCTGCCCGCGCGATCGCGCCGCTCATGCCGTCCTTCCCCTGCGTGAGCACCAGCTCGGCACCGTAGGCGCGCACCAGCATCTGCCGCTCGCGCGACATGCTATCCGGCATCACGATCACCGCGCGGTAGCCCCGCGAGGCGCACACGGCCGCAAGGCCGATGCCCGTGTTGCCCGAGGTTGGCTCGATCACCGTGCCGCCGGGGGCAAGTCTGCCCTCGCGCGCGGCACGCTCCAGCATTTCTAGTGCTACGCGATCCTTGGCCGAACCACCGGGGTTTTGCCCCTCGGCCTTGGCCAAAAGGGTTGCCCTTCCGCCCATTTCGCCAAGCGAAAGCAGCGGGGTTTTGCCGATCATGTCGGCTATCGAATCATAAATACGCATGGTGTATCCTCCTTTGGTTAGGCGATCACGCCGCCGCCTGCAACGATATCTCCATCATACAGCACGACTGCCTGCCCGCGCGTGATCGCGCGCTGCGGCTCGTCAAACTCGACCTGCAGCGTGTCCGTGTCAATCAGCCTGACCGTGGCCGGCTGCTCCTTTTGCCGATAGCGCACGCGGGCAGAGAGCCGCTGCGGCTGATCCCACCGCGCGGCGGTGATCAGGTTCAGGTCGTGCGCCAGCAGTGTCCTTTTGTACAGATCGCGCTCCTCGCCCAGCAGCACGCGGTTTTCCTGCAGATCCAGTCCGCAGACGTACAGCGGCGCGGGAAGCGCCAGCCCAAGCCCCTTTCGCTGCCCAAGCGTGTAGCGAATGATGCCGCGGTGCTGCCCGAGAACCCGCCCATCCGGCCCGACAAAGTCGCCCGGGGGATAGGTCTTGCCTGTGCGCTGCTCGATAAAGGCGGCATAGTCACCGTCCGGCACAAAGCAGATGTCCTGGCTGTCATGCTTTTCGGCATTGGGAAAGCCGAGCGCGGCGGCCATCTGCCGCACCTCGGTCTTGGTCAGCTCGCCTAAGGGAAAGAGCATGTGCGCCAGCTGGTCTTGGGTGAGGTTGTAGAGCACGTAGCTCTGATCCTTTTGCGGGTCGGCCGCTCGCAGCAGCAGATAGCGGCCGCTCTCCTCATCATAGCGAATGCGGGCGTAGTGCCCGGTGGCGATCACGTCATAGCCCCGCGCGCGCCCGTAGCGATAGAGCGCCTCAAACTTCAAATAGCGGTTGCACGCAACACACGGGTTGGGTGTGCGACCGTTTTCGTAGGCCTCAATGAAGGGGAGAATGACCTTCTCCTCAAACAGGGCGGAAAGGTCAGAGACCTCGTGCGCCATGCCAAGCGAGGCGGCAATGGCGGCGGCATCGCCAATGTCCTGCTCCGAGCAGCAGGCGTTCTCCTGCCGCGCAAGGCGCATCGTCACGCCAATGGCCTCATAGCCGCGCGCACGGACAAGATGCGCCGTCACGGCTGAATCTACCCCGCCGCTCATCGCGACCAGGGCACGGTTTGCTTGTGTCATGTAAGCTCCTTTTATTAGGGGGATGGTGAAAACTTTTTGAAAAAAGGACGAGGGAGGTGCGAGAGGCTTTTTGTAAAAGGGCGGAGGAGATGCAGAAACTTTTTGCAAAAAGTTTCCGCACCTTCAAAAACCTTTGAAAAAAGATAAGGTGACCCGCAAGAACACTGTAGGGACCGGCGTCCTCGACGGTCCGCAGGGGATAACACCTACGGCTATGGTCGGACTTTTTTGTTGGTTGCCACACTCGGTACAACGCCGAAATAGGTTACACGGCAGGGTGACGGAGTAGGGCAGGCTCTCGCTTTGGAGTGAACCGCACGGAACCCATTTCGCTATCGCGAAATTGGCACCGAACGGACCGTCCGGGTAGTGGAGCGCAGCGGGACGGCGCGAGGGTCTTGAATGACAGCCCGGTGGGCTGTCAGACCTCCGATGTGCGCCCTGAGCGGCAAAGCCGCGAGGAAGTCCTCTTTAGGAGGAACCGAATCGCAATGAGAGCCGGTCCCTACAAAACCGGATGCACCTACCACCGTAGGGACCGGCCTCCGGACGGTCCGCAGGGGGTAACGCTTACGGTTATGCCGCATCTTTCTCTGTGTCCACTCCTCAACCTGTCATCCTGAGCGTAAGCGAAGCGCCGTGAGCGGCGTAGCCGCGAGGAAGTGTCCTCGGGAGAGATCTTTTCGCCATCCTTTTCTATCCTGTCATCCTGAACGAAGTGAAGGATCTTTTCGCCGTAAGGCGAAACAAGTAACAAAGCGAAAGGAATTTCTCGCTCCGCTCGAAAAGATTCTTCACCCCACAAGGGGATTCAGAATGACAATAAGAATCCGCAACCGAGCACCAAACAATTTCCCGCAGGGAATCTCCTACAGGCTTATGTTTTTACGGTATTTGGCGGGCGAGATGCCAAAGTGCGCGGCGAACACGCGGGAAAAATAAAACCGATCACAAAAGCCGAGCGAGTCGCTGATCTCACGAATGGTATGGCGAGAGAGGCGCAGCTTTTCCTCGGCCACCGTCAGCACCCGTGCGGTAATGTATTGGCCAAGCGGCGTGCCCATCTCGGTGCGAAAGGTTTTTTGCAAGCGGCTCTTTGAGACAAAGAGGGCGGTGGAAAGCGCGGTTGCTGTCAGGTCGGCGCGCAGATTTTTTTCAATATAAGTGACCGCCGCGCGGATCAGCGGGCTGTAGGTGCGGATCTCCTCATGCGGTCGCCCTGCGGCGGTGACAGCCTCGGTCGCCGTACGTAGGATCATCTCCTTCAGCTGCAGCGCGCCCTGCACATCTCCTGCCCGCCAGCAGGCAATGGCACGGTCGATCTCTGCCCGACGGTCAGAGAGCACCACGCACTCGTGCAGGTCGGAGAGCAGGTCGGTGCGGTTATAGCAAAACAGGTTGACGTGGCAGTACAGCTTTTCTAGAGAATCCTCGCAGCTGTAGGAAAAATCAAGCCCCGCGGGGATGATGTAGATATTGCCCGAAAGCAGCGCCACGCGGCGATCGCCATAGGCGATCTCGCCCCGCCCACGGTGCACATAATAGATGCGCGTGTAGGCCGCGCGGGCGTTTTTGTTGTTCCAGTTTCGGTCAAGATAGGCATAGGCGATATCCGAAATATGCATATTGATCTTCTCGGTTTCTCGCGCAAAGGGGGAGTTTCTTTCTATAATCATGCCAAAATCTCCATACTTTATGCCGTTTTCGCATGTCGTTTTTCTCCATTATATGCGAAGAAGGGGGCAAAGTCAAGAGATGGACGGCATTTTTTGCATCCCCTATGGCCAAGCCATAAGCAACAAGCATCCCCCGCACAGCGGGGGATGCTTGGCTCGTTATGCTTTTTTTGTTTTGCGTCGGATAAGCTCGATCAGCCTGACAACGCCATAGGGGATCAGGAAGGGGAGGATGAGGTAAACGGCCAACGCGCCGATGGTATAGAGCGGCGTAATGGTCTCATAGACCCACCCGATGAAGGGAATCATCTCGCCCAGAAGATGCGGGGAGGAAAGGAACATCATATTGCAGGTGGTAATATCTCCCGATACCGCGCCGTAGAACAGGTTGACGCCGAGTGCCAGCAGGCAGGCGGGCAGGGTAAAGGCAAGATAGCGGTTATAGCCATGCTTGTTGAACTGAAAATAGCCGTTGGTGACGAAGGTCAGACCTACATACATCATCAGCGAGTGATAGAGCATGGAATAGCAGGAGAGCAGGTGGAACATGGGGTAGGTGGCGACCGAGGTCATGGGGATGACGAGAAAGGTCAGACCGGCAATGATGCCGCCGCCGCAGATAAAGCCCTTTGCCGCCTCATACCACCGACCTTCCCCAAAGGCGATGGTCCAGTAGGCGTAGGTGGAAAAGGAGCAGAAGGTCAAGGGGAGCCAATGGTTTGGCGTGTGGCCGCCGTTGATCCAGTTAAAGGCGATCTTGCAGCATTCCAGCACCGTGACCAAAACGGCAATGCACAGCACCACGCGGCGCAGCTGCTCCTCGCGTATCCCGCGTGAGAAATACACGGCAAGCAGCAAAAGGGCAAGGCAGATCACCGTGACGATCAGATGGGTGGGAGTAAACATGCCGCAGGCCTCTACGCCGGCTGCCTCCATATCTCCTTCCCAGATCAGAAAATTTTGAAACATGAGGGTACCTCGTTATGTATGATTGATGTTATTATATCGGATTTTATTACAAAAAACAACCGTCTTCAAAGAAAAGATACAATTCAACCGTTTTTTAACATTTCAGAAACAAATCTCGCGCGTAGTGCGCGGCGAAAAGCGTCTTCACCCTTGACGAAATGCAAAAATCGTGTATAATAGAAGCATACATCCCATTGAAAAGGAGAGTGCCCGTGGAGATCTTTCGCATCCCGACCGACCGCCCCCCTGCGCGTCCGCGCGTGATCGCGCTTGGGTTTTTTGACGGCATGCATATCGGCCATGCGGCACTTCTTGCCGCCGCGCGGAGAGAGGGAGACCGTCTTGGCTGTGAGACGGCCGTCTTCAGCTTTTCGGAGGACAGCAGCTTCAAGCCTCACGCCCCTCGTCTCCTGTCAGAGGAGGAGCGGCTCTCTCTGATGGAAGAGCAGGGGATCGATGCCGTTTTTCTTTACGATTTTGCCGCCATCCGTGATCTCTCACCCGCACACTTTGCAGAAGAGATCCTCGTTCGTGACCTGTCTGCTGCGGCCGTCTGCTGCGGCTACAACTTCCGCTTTGGCGCGTGCGCCGCGGGCGACCCCGATTGCCTGCGCACGCTGCTTGCCGCTCACCGCATTCCGCTTGTGATTTTGCAAGCGCAATGCGTGGCGGGCGAGACGGTCAGCGCCAGCGCGATCCGAAGGGCGCTTGCCGCGGGTGATGCCGAGGGGGCTGCCCGCATGCTGGGGCGGCCGTATACCGTGCGCGGGTGCGTGGCACACGGCAAGGAGCTGGGGAGACGGATCGGCGCGCCGACGGCCAATCTGCCCATTTCGCGCGGCATGGTGGTTCCCGCCCACGGCGTGTACGCCGCGCTTGGCTATCTTGAGGGCGAGGAGCAGCCGCATCCGGGCGTTGCCAACATCGGTGTACGGCCAACGGTGGATGAAGACGGCACGCCCAACTGTGAAACGCATTTTTTGGATGATGTGGGGGATATTTACGGCCGACCCCTGGCGGTCTCTCTTCTCCACCGCCTGCGCGGGGAGATCCGATTTGAAACGATAGACGCGCTGCGCGCACAGATCGCGCGCGACGCAAGCAATGCAAAGGAGTATATACAACAATGGCAGAATGGACAAAGCTGAGTGCAAAAGGAAAAACCGAGGATCTAGAGCAGATCGCCGCGGTGATGAGCATGCTGGACAACGGGCTGATGATCGAGGATTTCAGCGACGTGACGACGGATGGCGTATACGGCGACCTGATTGACGAAAGCATTCTGAATGCCGACCGGGAGCACGGCGCGGTCTCTCTCTTTGTGCCCGCCGAAAAGAGCGTGGCCGAATACGCCACCTTCCTGCGTGAGCGATTTTCCGCGCTCGGCATGGAGGTGACTCTTTCTACCGAGGGCATGCGTGAGGAGGACTGGGCAGAATCCTGGAAGCAGTATTATAAGCCTATTCCGCTTGGGCGCGTGACGGTCGTGCCCGCCTGGCAGGAATACACCCCCGCCGAGGGCGAGGCGATCATCCGCATGGATCCCGGTATGGCCTTTGGCACCGGCACGCATGAGACCACGCGGCTTGTGATGCGTTTTCTCCAGGACGTGCTGCCTGCGGGCGCACGCGTGCTTGACCTTGGCTGTGGCAGCGGCATTCTCTCGCTCTGCGCCTCCAAGCTGGGGGCTTCCTTCTGCGCCGCCTACGATATTGACCCGGTGGCGGTGCGCGTAGCGCGCGAGAACGTGGAGGCGGACGGGGCAGAGAACATCGTCTGCGGCGTTTCCGACCTGCTCAGCTCGGTCGATCGCTCGGGTGGGCTTTATGACTTTGTGGTGGCCAACATCGTGGCCGATGTCATTATCCGTCTGTTGCCGGATGTGGGCGACTATATGACCGCCTCCGGCCGCATGATCGTTTCCGGCATCATCTCCCCGCGTGCCGACGAGGTGCGCGCGGCCATTGCTGCAAACGGCTTTTCTGTGGTGGAGGAGCGGCAGGAAAACGACTGGCTCGCCATCCTGATCGAGAAGGCGGGCTGACATGCCGCGCTTCTTTGTCAGCCCCGCCGCCATGGCGGAGGATAGGATCATCATCGAGGGCGAGGACTGCCGTCACATTGCGCTTTCGCTGCGCATGGCGGTGGGGGATGCCGTTACCGTCTCGGACGGAGAGGGCAATGAATGCGATTGCCGCCTCTCGCTCATCACCCCCGCGCGGGTAGAGGCCGAGGTGCTTTCACGGCACAAGGGAGAGGGCGAGCTGCCGATCGTCGTGCGCCTCTATCAAGGAAACCCCAAGGGGGATAAATTAGAGCTGATCGTGCAAAAGGCGGTCGAGCTGGGTGCCTCTGCCATCATCCCGTTTGAGAGCAGCCGCTGTGTGGCACGCGTGAAGGCAGAGCGGGCAGATAAGCAGCGGGCACGCCTTGTCCGCATCGCGATGGAGGCAGCCGGTCAGTGCGGCCGCGCACGCCTGCCGGAGGTGGGCATGCCGCTCTCCTTTCGCGAGGCACTTGCTGATGCCAAAAGCAGCTCACAGCGCGTGCTCTTTTGCTATGAGAATGAAAAGGGGAATACCCTTGGTGCCGCGCTTGCCGCGGCAAAGGCCGACGGGGTGACGAGCGTTGCCCTGTTCGTTGGCAGCGAGGGCGGCTTTTCGCCTGAGGAGGCCGCCCTTGCCGAGCAGGCGGGCGCGCTGTCCGTCTCGCTTGGGAACCGGATCTTGCGCTGTGAGACCGCCCCGCTCTACGCGCTGGCCTGTATCGGGTTCGTGTTTGAGGAGTAGAGGTGGGGTTTGTGGATGTGGATGCGAGAGGCTTTTTGCAAAAAGCCCCTCGCGCTCCGCAAAAACCTTTTGGGAAAAGGTTTTATTGCCCGCACGAACAAAACCGTTCAGCGGCAAGATTCCACCGCCTATGGCGGTGCCCTGCGGGTTCGACTGCGTCCCCCTCGCCGTCATCCTGAGTGGAGGGCGTAGCCCGTAATCGAACCCCGTAGGGGTGCCACCGTTAGGTGGCAGGATCTTGCGAGGGGGACTTCGCTCAGAATGACACCCTTCGGGTGTCGCCGCCGTTGATGCCTGCCTCGATCATATATCGTCAACGCCAAAGCAAGGCTTGCAAGGGACTACCTTTGCAAGCCCTGTTTGTTTTTAGGGCTTACCGATCGTAACCCATTTGCTATCGCAAATTGGCACCGGTAGAGGATAGAAGGGAAGAGAGGGGAAGGTGGCTGCCCTTGACAAAGAGGGGTGGTTGTTGTATAATGAGGGCATGACCAAAAAGGAGTGACCCTATGAAGATCAAGACACGGACAACCACCATCGAAAAGGCGTTGGCGCTTCCGCGCCCGAAGCATAAGAACCCGAAAAGACCGAATATGCTCTGGCGCATGCTGATCCGTCTGCTTTCCTTTTTTGATCTGCGCGCTACCGGGTTTTCCTATACCAAGCACCATATGGAGAAGGCGGGCAAGGGTCCTTGCCTGATCCTGATGAATCACTCCAGCTTTATTGATATGGAGATCGCCTCTACCATCTTCTTCCCAAAGCCGCTCTCCATCGTCTGTACCACAGACGGGATGGTGGGCAAGGCGTGGCTGATGCGGCAGATCGGCTGCATCCCTACGCAAAAGTTTGTCAGCGACATCACGCTCATTCGGGATATGATGGTTGCGCTGCACCAAAAGAAGTCGAATGTCCTCATGTTTCCCGAGGCGGGCTACTCCTTGGACGGTACCGCCACGCCGCTGCCGCGTCGCATGGGCGTTTTGCTGAAAAAGCTGAACGTGCCGGTCATCACCGTCAAGACAGAGGGGGCGTTTTTGCGCGACCCGCTCTACAACTGCCTGCAAAAGCGCAAGGCGAAGGTCAGCGCGCGGGTGGAATGCCTGTTTTCGCGCGAGGAGATAGAGACGCATTCGGTCGAGGAGCTTGACCGCGCGCTTGACGAGGTCTTCACCTACGACCATTTTGCCGCGCAAAAGGAAAAACGCGTGAAGATCACCGAGCCCTTCCGCGCGGACGGGCTGCATCGCATCCTCTACCGCTGTGCCGCCTGCTCGACCGAGGGACAGATGGAGGGCAAGGGGGTCACGCTTACCTGCCACGCCTGCGGCAAGACCTATGAAATGGACGAGTACGGCAGCCTTTGCGCACGCGAGGGAGAGACCGAGCTTTCACATATCCCCGCCTGGAATGCCTGGCAGCGGGCCTGCGTGCGCCGCGAGATCGAGGAGGGCAGCTATCGGCTGGATGTGCCGGTGCGCCTTGCCCTGCTGGTGGATTACCACGCCCTGTATATGGTGGGCGAGGGGCGGCTGGTGCACGACCAAAGCGGCTTTTCCCTGTATGACGAACGGGGCGAGCTGATCTACACCCAGTCTCCGATCGCCTCGCACAGCCTCAATGCCGATTATTATTGGTACGAGATCGGTGATGTGATCTCGATCGGCAATCGAAATCAGCTCTTTTACTGCTTCCCGCAGGAGGGGGTCTCCGTCTCTAAGGCGCGTCTTGCCGCCGAGGAGCTGTACCGGCTCTGCAAACCAGAGCAAAAATGACCCGGCCGCCGGAAAAGTTTTTGAAAGCGTGAAAACTTTTTTCAAAAAGTTTTCACATCCCGTCTCTTCTTATGCTATAATAAAGAACAACACCCAAAGAAAGGAACCACCATGTCAAAAGAACGTGCATCCGTGCCGGCGCATCTGCGTTGGCGCACAGAGGATATCTTTGCCACCACGGCAGATTGGGAGGCACTCTACACCTCCGTCTCCGGCCGTCTCGATTTCTCTGCTTATGAGGGTAAGCTCGGCGATCCCGATACGCTGCTCGCCTGCCTTCGCGAGCTCAATGATGTCACCCGCGATCTCTCGCACCTCGGCGTTTACGCCTTCATGAAGCATGACGAGGACACCCGTGACGCGGCTGCTACCGCGCTTTCCTCCCGTGTTGACACCCTGGAGGTCAAGCTCGCCTCCTCTACCGCCTTCCTCACCCCCGAGCTGACCGCTCTGCCCGAAAAAACGCTCAAGTCCTTTATCGCTGACCCTCGTTTTTCCGATTACGACTACACCCTGCGCGGCATCCTGCGCGAAAAACCGCACGTCCTCTCTCGTGAGACCGAGGAGGTGCTCGCGCTCGGCGGCAAGATGCTGGGCGGCTTTCACGATATCTTCGGCATGCTTGACAATGCCGATTTCCCCGTTCCCACCATCAAGGTAGACGGCAAGCCCGTCTCCGTTTCGCACGGCACCTACGGCGTGCTGCTCCGCTCGCCCGACCGCGCAGTGCGCAAAAAGGCCTTTGTTGCATACTATAAGGCGTACATCGGCCTCATCAACACCATCACCGCCACCTACGCGGGCAACGTGGAAAAGGATGTCTTCCTCTCCCGCGCCCGCCGCTACGAGAGCTGCCTTGACCGCGCCCTGTCGGGAGAGGATGTCTCCCCCGTTGTATACGAAAATCTGCTTGAGAGCGTCAACGAGGCGCTGCCTCTGCTCCATCGCTACTTTGCCGATCGCAAAAAGGCACTCGGCTACCGCGAGCTGCATATGTACGACCTCTACACCACCCTGGTGGAAAACGCCGAGCTCAAGCTCGATTACGAGGAGGCCTACAAGGTCGTCAAGGAGGGACTTTCTCCGCTTGGCGAGAAATATGCCGCCCTTTTGGATGAGGCGCACGACAATGGCTGGATCGACGTAGAAGAAACGACCGGCAAGCGCAGCGGCGCGTACAGCATCAGCGTGTACGGCATCCCGCATCCCTATGTGCTGCTCAACTACCAGCCCACCACCAGCGATGTCTTCACCATCGCGCACGAGCTTGGTCACGCCATGCATTCCTACCACTCCGAGCGCACACAGCCGCAGGAAAAAGCAGACTACAAGATCTTTGTGGCCGAGGTGGCCAGCACGGTCAACGAGGTGCTGCTCCTTCGTCACCTGCTGCGCACCACCACGGATGCCAAGCTGAAAAAGTACCTTCTTTCTTATTATATGGACACCATCAAGGGCACCCTCTTCCGCCAGACGCAGTTTGCCGAGTTTGAGTACCTGGCACACAAGATGGCAGAGGATGGCGAGCCGCTGACGCGCGAGTCGCTCAATGATGTCTACTATAAGCTGAATCAAAAATACTACGGCCCCGCCGTCGTCTCCGACAAGGAGATCGCTTACGAGTGGGCGCGCATCCCGCACTTCTACCGCGCCTTCTATGTATATAAGTACGCAACCGGCATCATCGCCGCGGTTTCGATCGTGGATCGCATCGAAAAGCTCGGCGCGCCGGCGGTGGAGGACTACTTCCGTTTCCTTTCCTCCGGCGGCAGCGACAGCCCTGTTGAGCTGCTCAAGCTGGCCGGTGTCGATCTGACAAAGAAGGATGCTTTCCGCGCTGCCATGCAGTCCTTTGAGGAGGCACTTACCGAGTTTGAGTCGATCGACTGATCGGCTCGCACGTCACCCCGTCATCATCAAGGGGAGGGGCTCGCTCCTCCCCTCGATGCAAACGCCCCGCAAGGGGCTCCTTGCAGGATGACGGTGCGCTCTGCGCAAATTTTTCTTCGGATTTCCAAAAATGGCAAAAGAAGAGCCGCTTTTTTGGAAAATTAAAAAATTTTTGTTGCAAATATTACAAAAATAAAAAAAATTGCAAAAAACCGCTTGACAAAATATGCGGGGCGTGTTATAATTTCCACGATCAGGGTAGAAGTGTCTCTATTTTTAGGAATGGGCGGCACAACTACACCAATATATTTTTTATTTTTTGGAGGGAAAAATGAAACACACATTCAGAAAATGCCTGTCTATCGTACTGGCATTGGCAACGCTCTTCAGCGTTTGTGTTCTGCCGCTCACCGCGGCTCCCGAAGCCTCCGATCCGAAATGTGACCACTACAAGTACATTACGGAAGCTGACTTCGTAAGAACACAGGTTGCAGAGTGTGACAACTTTGGCGGTGATGTTTACCACTGTCCGGAGTGTAACGAGAATTTCGTTCACAAGGATACTTGGGTAGACGCGCTTGGCCATGATTTTCAGCCGAACTACGAGCACGAAAGCAGCGTAGCTCCTACCGGCTATGATAAGCCCGGTACCCTGCGTTGGGATTGCTCTCGTTGCGACGAGTATGAGATGCGCGATTGGTGGAAGGGCTGTAAGGACAACAATCACTCTGTTGTAAAGGGTGATGAGGCTCCTGATTGCACCAAGACCACCACTCGTACCGATACCTGTAAGCTCTGTGATTGGACCGAGACCGTAGAGGTTGCTCCTCTCGGCCACAAGTGGAACAATGGCGAGATCACCCAGACTCCTATCTGTGGTGTTCGTGATGCTATCGTTACCTTTACTTGTACCCGTGAGGGCTGTGATGACGGTGTTGATGCCGCTCCTGCTATCTACACGGTTACCGAGATCGCTCCCATCAACCACACGTGGAAGTGGTATGATTATGATGCAGGCGAGTGCGGCAGAAACGGTAATCAGGCCGCTTACAAGTGCGAGTACTGCGATTGGTGGAGCTACACCGGCGAGCCCGGCACCGAGGAGGATCTTGTTATCTACAAGCCTGCTCACAACTGGGTTGTTTGCACCGATACCACCCACGCTCACGAGGGCACCGCATTTGATGGTTGCCACGCCGGCGTTGTATACCTGTACTGCACCAATACGGATTGCGGCATCTGCTATGCAGACGAGCGCGTTCCTACCCAGGAGTATGCGGTTGGCCAGAGCGGTAACCACGTTCTCGTTAAGAGACCTGATGGTTCTATCTACTCTGCTGGTATGACCAGAACTGCTGCTACCCAGTGCATGAAGTATGCTACTTATTCCTGCGCTTGCGGTTATATTGTTACCTCTGAGTTTGTTGAGGATCAGAAGCAGCACAACTGGATTTGGCCCGATCATAAGGGTGAAATTCCGCCTACCTGCTTTACCTATGGCTACAAGTCCTGCTATGACTGTGGTGCTACCGAGGGTTATGCCGATATCAACGGTAATCCGATCCCCGGCAACGAGAAGTACAACAAGCTTAACCACATTCCCACTACTTATTATGGCATTATGCCCGAGGTAGGCTCTGAGGCATTTGTTGCCCTGATGAAGAATCTCGGCGCAGATTATCATGAGGCTAACTGCGCAGGCGCTGCTTATTATGAGTGGAACTGCCCGCATGCCAACTGCAAGTACGCTACCGTTGCAAACGGCGGTACCGGCGAGACCTACAAGTACTACGTTGGCGACCCCACCGCTCACAACATCATTACCGTTCCCGCTGTGGCTCCGACCTGTACCGAGACCGGTGTTGTCGGTGGTAAGTATTGCTCTCTTTGTAACATCAAGTCCGGTATTCTTGTTACCGAGGCTGAAGCTAGACAGGTTATCAATGCTCTTGGCCACACCTGGGAGACCTCTACCGTTGTAAAGGATCCCGCACAGGGCGAGCAGAAGACCGATACGGACAGCTACTGGGGCAAGGTTGCTGCAAACTGCAGCTACGCAGCTCACGAGGGTGTTCTTTGCGGCCGCTGCAACCTTGAGCAGAGAAATGGTCCGAAGAGAAACTTCGATGTAAATGATCCCGCAAACGGCAAGCACGTTTACGTTCCCGGCTACAGCGAAGAGCTGGTTACCCCCGCAACCTGCACAACTCCTGCTCTTCTCAGATACTACTGCTACATTTGTAACGCAGAGGAAGAGACCGCGCTGAACCCCGGTGAGAAGGTTGGCCACGATTGGCAGCTGGATCCCACCATTAAGCCCGTTCTCCGTGTTCCCGCAACCTGCCAGAACGAGGGCTATGATGTATACTTCTGCCAGAAGTGTAATGTTCTCAGCGTAGGCGCAAAGATCCCCTTCACCTATGAGGATCATGACCGTTTCATCAGCCACTTTAAGTTCACCGGCGATCCGTCCCAGGACGTTTCTGCCAGCTATGATCAGACCATCGAGGCATGGGTATTTACGCTGACGCCTCAGGGTCATGATGCAATCAAGGATACCGAGTTCGCTAATGTTTCTCTCGTATACGATGCTAAGACCGAGACCTTCCAGGTTCTCCTGCTCAACGGCGTTGCTCTGAAGGATATTATCAATGCTCCCGAGGCTTCTGCTGATGGCAAGTCTACCGGATATATCGGCTTTGATGATCCCAACACCCCCGAGCTGGATGGCTACGATGAGGTTAATAACCTCGGCGTTTGCGGCATCTACTCCTACTATGAGTGGAACTGCGATCTCTGTGGCTACCGTTACAACAAGCACATCGAGGATCAGTACGGTCTGACCGGCGATCACGTTGAGATCCCCGTCGTTGACGAGATGGATTGCGCGACCGCTCACATTGGTAAGTCCGGCGCTACCGAGTGTGCACGCTGCGGCAACGGTCTGAAGGCCGGTGTTGAGGTTCCCGTTAAGCACACCATTGATAAGACTGCTGCTGGCTATATCGGCAAGACGACTGCTGACTGTCTCAACCCCGGTTGGGAAGAGTACGGTGTATGTACCGTATGTACTCAGTTCGTAGCTGATCATAACGGCGATGTTACAGGCCTTGTTGGCGATTACACCGTTGATGCAAACGGCAATGTATTCCGTTACAATGGTTATGTAGAAGCTCTTGGCCACCAGGTTGGTACTGCTGTAGAAGCTCAGAAGGTTAACTGCATCCAGCCCGGTTGGGATGCACACATCAAGTGCGTACGCTGCGACTACGTTGTAGACAACGCTACCATTGATACCACTGCTACCACCGATGAGGCTAAGTATGCAAACATCGTTTGGGTTGCAGAGATGACCGCTGCAAACGGCATCAACAACTACAAGGATCCTACGGGTCACAACTTTACCAAGAACCCCGCTCTCGTTCCCATGCAGTGCATGAAGGATGGTTACATCTGGTATGATTGCGCAAATGAGAACTGCTCCGCTGTTTCTGTTGTAAACTACAAGTACGGCTGGGCTGAGCACAGATACTCCGATAAGTCTAACGTAACTGAAGTTGAGTGTCAGGAATCCTACTGCCTCTGCCAGAACGAGATTGAGATCAAGTTCGTGCTGAAGACAGGCGTAGCTACCGATAAGGCATTCTACGTTCTTGCTGATTACGACATCGAGACTGCAACTTGCAATTACAAGAATGTTCTTCGTGAGGCCGGCGATCACATGAACGCCGCTACCGACACCAAGGAATCCGAGGTTATCGATCTCTCCGATTGTCTCAACTACGATATGATTGAGGATCACAAGTGCATCTACTGCGAAGTGACCTTCGAGATCAAGGATTACGACCACCACGACTGCGAGAGCAACAAGAGAGTTGCTGCTAACTGCCAGAACTATGCTTACACCCTGTGGGCTTGCACTCGTTGCACCTACACTTGGATTACCGATAAGGGCAACACCTTTGGCGATCATGACTACACCGTTCCGCTGGAAGATAAGTATCAGGCTCCCACTTGGACGACTGATGGCTTCCGTAAGATGAAGTGCTACTATTGTAGCGATGTTCAGGAGCAGGTTCTCGCAGCTCCCGATCTCTTCTTCGAGATGGGTATTGAGAACAAGTTCGGCGGCAGCTACTATGTAAACGGCAGCTTTATGGCTGTTACCATTTACATGACCGGTTCTACCACCGATGTTCACGGCATTAAGATCAGCATTCCCGTTGATTCCTTCGATGGCAAGCAGGTTCTTGAGTTTGCAGGCGTTGCAAACAACACCGTTGTGATCGACAACAAGAATCTGTTGATTGAGGCAAACGGCACTGAGGATAGTGTTGAGCTCTACATCCACGTAGAGAACGCAAAGGACGGCGTTCTGCAGAACGTTACCGTTACCGAGAAGGTTGCCCTCACCACCCTGTACTTCCAGATCAACCCTGAGTACTATGATGTTGATGTGAAGAACACCATCTTCGAGTCCGGCAAGATCGCCTTTGGTGATGTTACCGTTAACAAGTTCGTTGCTGAAGAAAAGGATCCGCTGAAGCAGGTTGTTGCTGTTGAGGATATCATTCTTGACACCAACGCTCCCGATGCAAGAGACTACCTGCCTGAGGTAAAGGGCGTTCCTTACTCCTTCCGCGTTTACAAGCTGGGTGATATGAACCTGGATGGCCGTGTTCTTCCTGAGGAAGGCTATGACTACAAGGATGTTGTAATCGTAGAGGATCTGTATCAGGAGTGGGCTGTTGCTACCGAGGCCGAGAGAAAGGCTCTCTATGATGCAAGAGCTGATATCGACAAGGATGGCGATATCGACATGCTGGACTTCGCCTACATGAAGCAGCTTGCTGTTAAGTATGTAGATTACATCGATCTGGCAGCCATGGTGGCTACCGTTGCCGACTGATTTGAGAAAGAGGTAGGAATATGCAGCCAAAACGCATCCTGATTTCCATTTTGGCTGTTATCCTGATCTGTCTCGTGGCGGGGACTACCGTCTCCGCCACCGAGGCAAGTCCTGCATTGAAGCTCGGCGTTTCGGTATCCTCCGATACTGCTGTTTCAAAAGAGCCTGTTACCGTTCAGGCAGGGGACACTCTGAAGGTCAGTGTAACAGTTGCAGAGAACCCCGGGGTTGCTCTTATTCAGTTCCGTCTGAAGTATGACCCTGCCGTTTTCTCTGTAAAAACGGATGATAATGGCGTTGTTTATTCGCTGGGCAATTTCTTCCCGACTGAAAACATTCAGTTCGTTTCCGTTGCTATTGCAAAGGCAGGCGAGTTGAAGATCATGATTCAGACGGATGCAGATACTAGTGCTTCCTTGGCGAATGGAAACAATACCATTTTGACAGTTGAATTTGAGGCATTGGCTTGCCCTGTTGCCACCAAAGGCGAGACCGTCTTTACGGCTGACAAGGGTGATGGTAATGCATTTACTTCAAACTTTGCCCCTGTTGCTATTACCGCCGCATCTGCTAAGGTAGTAGCACATAACAAGCTGGAGGTTGTAACGCCTGCCAAGGCTGATTGCGTTGGTACCGTATACAAGTGCCCGGCTTGTGAGACCGAATTCACCGCTGACGCCAAAGCTGCTCACAACTACGTTGACATGCCCGAGGTTCCCGCTGCATGCGGCGTGCCCGGTACCACTGCCGGCGAACAGTGTGATAAGTGCGGCGATGTAAAATCTGGTATGGAAGAAATTTCCGCACTTGAGCATGACCTCGTTCCTGTTCCCAAAAAGGAGGCTACCTGTGATGAGGATGGCTATGAGGCTTATGTAAAGTGCCAGCGTGAGGGTTGTGATTACACAACCGAGATCGTTGTTCTTCCGATGCTTGGCCACGATCTTGAGGAAGTAGCTGCTAAGGCTCCGAACTGTACTGATGATGGCCACGAGGCTTATCAGGCATGTCAGCGTTGCGATTATACGACCGAGATCGTTGTTCTTCCCAAGCTTGATCACGATCTGAGCCAGTATGATGCCAAGGAGCCCAATTGTACAGAAGACGGTTGGGATGCTTACGAGGCATGTAACCGCGAGGGTTGTGGTTATACCACGCAGGAGATCAAGCCGTTGCTCGGCCATGATCTGAAGGATTTTGCAGCTAAGGATGTAACCTGTCTTGAGGACGGTTGGAATGCTTATCAGGCATGCCAACGCTGTGATTACACCACGCAGGAGATCATCAAGTGCCCCGGTCAGCATACAGTTGTTGCTGATCCCGCAGTAGATCCGACCTACTCCACCGAGGGTAAGACCGCCGGTTCCCACTGCTCCGCTTGTGGCGAGGTGATCGTTAAGCAGGAGGTTATTCCTGCTAAGTCCCTGCTTTGGCTGTGGATTCTGATTGCTGTTGTGGTTGTGGTTGCTGCTGGTGTTGTTGTTTACTTCTTTGTATTTAAGAAGAACGCAAAAACCAAGCATATCGGCCGCCCCGGCGCAAAGAAATAATTAACAATTAACCCACAGGAGATTTCTCCTGTGGGTTTTTGTTGTATAGCAAAGACTTTGAAAAGAGGTTTCGCTCGTAAACCACCAGCAGTGCTGGTGGTTCCAAAAAGCTTTAGCTTTGCCCAGTTTATTTATCCGAGCGAAGCGAGGAACCCGCCCCTTTGCAAATAGTGAAATTTAAGCTGTCAAAATGGCTATAGATATTTACTATTTCAATAGTGGCAGGGCAATTACCGCAAGTGGCGGTTTTTTCGACGAGCCTATAGGCTCAGCGTGTGGAATGCCCCAATGGGGCTATCGCAAGCCACCAGCACGGCTGGTGGTCATGACTGTAAGACGAAAACCCCGCAATAGTGGCGGGGTTCAAAAAAGCTGAAGCTGTGAGCAAGCCCGCCGCAGCGGAAGGCTCCCTTGTTTAACCCATTCCCAAAACGGATTTTGCTTCGCAAAAACCATTTTGGGAGCCCTTGGGGGCGGGAGCTGTCAGCGTAGCTGACTGAGGGATTGTTTTAGAGACAAGCTGATATTGACAACCCCTCCGCCTCGCTTTACCGCGCCCCCCAAGGCTCTACAAGCTCGCCTTGGGGAATCTCGGCGCTCGGCACCTCCCCTTACACAGGGGAGGCTTTTACACGACGGATCAGGCCAGCCGTAAACGATGGCAGTAGATAAAAAGTCCGATTTTAAGAAAAAATCACGGAACCCGTTTACGGGTAGCCGGTAACAATTGCGTGGCTGGCAGGCCAATAAAAAGCGCACTTGTGCGCAGCCGGAAACATGGAGAGTTATGCCCAAAAATAAAAAACAGCCCCGCTATGCACAGGGCCGCTTTGGATGCCCTTGTGCAACACAGCGGGGAATATTTATTGGTATATCAGTATTTAGTATATCAGTATTTACACGTTAGAAAGCAGTCGGTCAAGGGCCTTTGGGAAAACTGTGAAATCATAGAGATAGGTGCCGGAGGCGCAAATTTCGTCACCATTTGACAGTTCCTGTCGGCTGTTGCTGTCAGACACCGTTAACGGTAGCTTATTCATAACGATCAATTTCGCGTCTGCCTCCTGCCCGTCCTTTCCCCAAGAGAGCCGTTGGCGGCCTGCTGGCTGGGTGGTGGTATCCCTTGCGATGTGATAACTGACCCGATTGACCCTTGTTGCCACGCGGTGGGAGCGATAAAATTCCAATCGTTCCGGCAGTTCAAAATGATATCGCCAGTAGCTGCGGCGACGAACGAGGAAAAGTATGCAGTATCGTTTTTCATCGCGGACGGTGACGGTAGGGTTTTTGTGTTTGACTTCCATATGGCCAACCAATCTGCCGTGCAAATGCCCACGCACAAGGCATAAGCGGCTACTATCTATGGTCATGCCGCGTTGCTTGCAGAGCTGTTTTGCCTTCCATAGCAGAATTATATGTCGCGCAACCGTTATGATCGCGCAAAGCGCGAGTAGCGCGAGCAGGGTGGCAAGCAACGGCAAATTGCGCGGCAGCATGCTGCCCTGCGCGGGCAAGAACAGGATGAGGGCGACAAACGCCAATGCCGTAATCAGGACATACCTCATGGGCGACCCCCCTTAAAAAGAGCAGGGCGGCGCCTGATGACGCCGCGAAGCAAGCATATACTTATGTGTTTTCAAGACCTTGGGCGTACCGCTTGATCGCCTCAAAGGAGGCATCGCTGATGGCATGCTCAAGACGGCAGGCGTCCTCCGCCGCAGTCTCCTCATCGACCCCAAGCCGAACAAGAAAGGCAGAGAGCAGCGTGTGCCGCTCATAGATCTTTTCCCCGATCTCGCGCCCCGCATCGGTCAAGGTGATGAAGCCGCCATCATCCACGGAGATATAGCCGCCGCCGCGCAAAAGCCCCATCGCACGGCTGACCGACGGCTTAGAGTAGCCCATATGCTCTCCCACGTCAATGGCGCGCACGCCGGACATCGTGCGGGAAAGGACGTAAATCGTCTCTAAATACATCTCCCCCGATTCCTGCAATCGCATAGCTACCCTCCTGTTTGTCAGTCTTTTTTCTAATCATACCATATATGCGGTGAAATTGCAAGCCCCACGCGCCGTGAGCGTAAAATTTACAAGCTCCCGCGCCCGGCACCGTTATTTTTGCCATTGACAAGACTTGCCCCTTTGATTATAATAGAGAAAAAGCACCCGTGGTGCTTTCTCTCGCAGGTCAGTTTTCTTTCTGCTCCAGCCGATATTTCATCGAGAGCGCAAAGTCTGCGATCATCTTGGCCGTATCCTCAATACCGAGAATGGACGAATTGATCGCCAGGGCATAGTTGTCATACTTGCCCCACTTTTGACCGGTGTAGAAATTGTAGTAGGTCGAACGGCGATGGTCTACCTTATTCATCATATCCTGCGCCTTGTTGCGCGGCAGGTCATGACGCTCCATAATGCGATTGATACGGCACTCATCGTTCGCGTAAACGAACACGCGCAGAACACACGGGTGCTCCCGCAGCACATAATCGGCACAGCGACCGATAAAGACCGCATCATTCTCCTCTGCCAGATGGCGAATGAGGTCAGACTGCAGGTAGAAGAGCTTATCGTTGATGGGCAGATGGTAGGAAAGCGGTGAGTGAATACCGTAGGAGTTGGAGCCCATGGCCAGCGTATACAGCAGACTGCCGGCTGCCACCTCGTCCACCTTATGCAAGGCTTCCTCACTCATATTTCCCCGCTCAGCCGACATGGTGATCAGCTCACGGTCATAGGTCTTGCAGCCGAGCAGCTCGGCCACCTTCTCGCCGATTTCACGGCCGCCGCTACCGTATTGGCGGGCGATTGTAACGATTAAATGATGAGACATGGCATCCTCCTTCTGTCATGATGCGCAGGGTAAATGGATACGCCTTTGCATTGGTTTTGTACATTATACCATATTTTAGCTATTTTGTAAAGATGTTTTTGTGAAAAAGTTCCCGACAATCTTCGCGCGCTGTTTTTGCGTGCCGAAAGGAAGAAAAAACCATGGAAAAACAGATCCCATACACCCGCCGCGAGGCCGAGGAGCGCATTCGCGCTACGCTGCCCGCACGACCGAAGGAGAGCCATAAGGGCAGCTATGGCAACGCCCTGCTCTATTGCGGCTCTGCGACCTATACCGGGGCAGCCATGCTTGCCGCCATGGGCGCGTTGCGCGCGGGCGCGGGCATCACGCACCTCGCCGCCGAGGAGGCCGCACTGCTGCCTGTGCGTATTCGCCTGCCGGAGGTGGTCTGCCACCCCATTGCGGGTGTGACCAAAAGTCCCGCTGCGCTGGGCGAGGCCGATCGCCTGGTGGGCGCGCGCGGCGCGATTCTGATCGGCCCCGGCATCGGCCGTGGCAACGGCAGCGAGACGGCAGTCTTTTGCGAGGCACTTTCTTCTCTGCTTGCCACGCACGGGGCGCCCCTTGTGCTGGATGCGGACGCGCTGAATATGCTGTCGGGCGATCCCGCCGCTACCGTCGCGCTTTTGGCTGCGGCCAAGCGCCCCTGCGTGCTGACACCACACCCCACTGAGTTTTCACGGCTGACGGGGCTTTCTGTCACCGATATCCAAGCAGACCGCTCCGCCCACGCCGCCCGCTTTGCAAAGGAGACGGGCACCATCCTGCTCCTCAAGGGCAGCGGCACCGTCATTGCCACGCCGGATGGCTGTACGATCAACCCAAGCGGCTCGGCCGCCCTCGCCAAGGGCGGCAGCGGTGATGTACTGGCCGGCGTGATTACCGGTCTGATTGCCGGGGGCATGCCCCCGGCCGACGCCGCGTTTGCCGCCGCCTATCTGCACGGCGCGGCAGGCGAAGCCCTTGAAAAAAGCGATTCCCCCTACGGCGTGCTCCCCTCCGAGCTCCCCGCCGCCATTGCCCGGGAAATTGCCCGAATCGTTGACAAACGCGCGTTCTCTTTATAATATCTTCAAGTTTTTACCGAAGGAGGCTTTCCATGTTCCATACCATCACGCCCGAGCAGGCAGGCATTCCGTCCCGTAAGGTCGAGCAATTCATCCGCGCACTGGAACGGCACGGGCTTGTCATGCACTCCCTGCTCCTTGCCCGCGGCGACTCGCTCTTTACCGAATGCTACTGGGCACCCTTTCACCAAGAGTTCTGCCACCGCATGTACTCCGAGACCAAGAGCTACGTCGGCATCGCCATTGGCCTCTTGGCAGAGGAGGGTAAGCTGACGCTTGACGACGCGATCGCCTCGCACTTCCCCGAAAAGCTTGAGCGCGAGCTGCCGCCAGAGCTTGCGCAGCAGACCATCCGCCACATGCTGACCATGGAGACGGCCTGCCGCACGCCGGTTTGGTTCTACACGAAAGACCCCGACCGCACGCATGAATACCTCAATGCTACGACCATGCTGCGCGACCCCGGCACCATGTGGGAATATGATTCGCCCGGCTCGCAGGTGCTCTCCTCGCTGGTTGAAAAGCTCTCGGGCAAGACCCTCTTTGACTACCTGAACGAAAAGATCTTCTCCCACCTCGGCTCCTTCCGCACCGCCACCATTCTCAAAACACCAAACGGGGACTCTTGGGGTGATTCTGCCCTGGTCTGCACACCGCGCGACATGCTCTCCTTTGGCCGTCTGCTTGCCAAGGGCGGCGTGCACGAGGGCAAGCAGCTCATCCCCGCTGACTATGTAAAGGCCGCTACCGCCAAGCAGGTCTCCAACCATACTTACGGCTTTTCTGATTACCATTCCCAAGGCTACGGCTACCAGATCTGGCACACGCGCGGAGATGGCTTTGCCTTCTTCGGCATGGGCGGCCAGTACACGATCTACCGCCCCGATCTGGACATCACGCTCGTCTGCACGGGTGACAACCAGGGCTTTGCCGGCGCGGTGCCGCTGCTCTTTGCCCTGTTTGAGGAGCTGATTTTGGAGGAGGCAGGCAGCCCTCTTCCCGCAAACGAAGCAGCACAGGCCTCGCTTGCCGCATTTGCCGCCTCACGCACACTCGCCGTGGCAGACGGCATCGCCCATACCAAAACTGTCGAGGAGATCGACGGCGTGACCTATACTTGTGCCGAAAACCCCTGCGGCATCAAGAAATTCTCCTTCCGCTTCGCGGGCAAGCAGGGACTCCTTGCCTATGAGAACGAGCAAGGAGAGAAGGAGCTGCCCTTCGGCCTTTGTGAAAATCTGTTTGGCAAGTTCCCGCAGTACGGCTACTCGGACAGCCACGGCGGCTGCAAGACCGAAAACGGCTTTCTCTACGATTGTGCCACCTCGGCCGGCTGGGTGGAGGAGCGCAAGCTGCTGTTGCGCGCGCAGGTCATTGACCGATACTTTGGCAACCTGACGATCATCGCCTATTTCGGCACGGATGGAACCGCCACGCTGCAGCTTGAAAAGCACGCCGAGGCCTTTATGGATGAATACCGGGGCACCGTGCGCGGTCGAATGGCGTGACGCACGAGGAACGTTGCGCTGCTTTTTGAAAAAACGAGGTTGTACGAGAGGCTTTTTGAAAAAAGCCCCTCGTGCTCCGCAAAAACCTTTATGAGATAAGGATAAGGTGCACGCCATTATTCGGTAGAGGCGGGCCTTGGTCCTCCCGCACGGGGTAACGCTTACGGTAATACCGCAATTTTCTCGCGTACTTGCCACATTTGTTGCCATCGCCGATGCAGGTTACACGACAGGGTGACACCCACGGCTCGGCTCTCTGAGCAGCTCGACCTTGCATAACCTGTTTGCTGTCGCAAACGAGCACCAGAGAGAGTAAGATGAGCGGCAGTATTGTTTTTTTCTTTTTTCGTTTCAAAAAAGATAAATTCATCTGTCAACACGCCGAAATGTGCGTTTGTTTTTCTAATTTTTGAAAATATTTCATCAAACCTATTGACAAACGATAAAAGTAATGCTATAATAAAATCACAAAGGGAGTAGTTCACAGCAACGTTCGTTGCTGTTCACGCGATCGTCATGTCAGTTCGTAAGAGCTCGGCGCGTGTATCCTGCAAAAAGAACGAGACTTTTAACATGGTCGTACGCTGTGTTAAAGGTCTTTTTTTGTGGCCTTGCTCCTTTTGCCCAAGGCTTGCGCAAACCCAAAAAAATATTTTTATATAGGAGGAAAAACCTTATGTCTCCCATCATCACCGCCGCCATCGTAGTAGCCGTGCTCGTGCTCGTCATTTTTGTTGCCGGTTACCTCAAAGCCCCGCCGGACACCGCCTACATCATTTCGGGTCTCAAAAAGACGCGCCGCATTCTCATCGGCCGCGCCGGCTGGCACGTTCCGTTCTTTGAGCGTGTGGACCGTCTCTCGCTCAAGGTCATGCAGGTGGACATTAAAACCACCGAAGCCGTACCGACCTGCGAATTCATCAACGTATCGGTAGACGGCGTTGCCAACATCAAGATCTCCTCTAAGCCCGAGCTGCTTGCCCGCGCGGCAGAATCGCTGCTCGGCATGCGCCACACCGATCTGACCAGCCTGGTCACCCAGGTGCTGGAGGGTAACATGCGTGAGATCGTTGGCTCTGTCGGACTCAAGGACATGGTGCAGGATCGTCAGGGTGTTGCCAAGCAGATCACCGAGAACGTTGTGCCGGATATGGAAAAGCTGGGTATTGAGGTCGTTAACTTTAATATTCAGAATTTCAAGGATGATGCCGGTACCATTGAAAACATGGGTATTGACAACGTAGAGCAGATCCGCAAGACCGCGCAGATCGCCAAGGCGAACGCGCAGCGTGATATTGCCATTGCCACCGCCAACGCACAGGAGGAGGCAAACGCTGTCAAGGTTGAGGCAGAGAAGAAGATCGCCGAGCAGAATGCCGAGCTTTCGGTACGTCAGGCCGACATGAAGGTGCTGGCCGACACCAAGCGCGCAGAGGCAGACGCCGCCTACTCCATCCAGGAGGAGAACCAGCGTCGTACCATCGAGATCGCCCGCACGAACGCGGACATCGCGCGTAAGGAAAAGGAAGCCGAGCTGGCCGAGAAGGAGATCGCGCTCAAGGAGCGTCAGCTGGATGCCGAGATCCGCAAGCAGGCCGATGCCATGAAGTACAAGACCGAAAAGGATGCCGAGGCAGAGCTGATCAAGCGTCAAAAGGAAGCCGAGGCTCGCCGTTACGAGATGCAGGAGGCCGCCGAGGCCGAGATGTATCAGGCCATCAAGGAGGCCGAGGCGCGTCGTGCGCAGGCAGAGGCCGCCCGTTACGCCATGGAGCAGGAGGCCGAGGGTATCCGCGCCAAGGGTCTAGCCGAGGCCGAGGCCATCGAAAAGAAGGCAGAGGCACAAAAGAAGATGGGCGAAGCGTCCGTCCTCGAAATGTATCTCGCCACGCTGCCTGAGGTGGTCAAGAATGCTGCTGCTCCTCTTTCGCAGACGGATAAGATCGTCATGTACGGCGATGGCAATGCGACCAAGGTCGTGCGCGATGTCATGACCTCCGCCAACCAGATCATGGAGGGCGTGAAGGAGTCGACCGGCATTGATATCACCTCGCTGATCTCCGGTGCCGTAGCCGGCTCAGCCGCCGCCAAGACCATCGCGGAAGGAAAGTAATTTCACCGCTTAACCGCAAAAAACCATAGCAAAAAGCAGGGCGGCGCCCGAGGGGCGCCGCTTTCTTTTTCTGTATGTGTTAAATTTTTTCAAATTCCGAAAAACAAATTGACAAACAGGGGTTTATAGACTATAATGAGGGTACGTAGATTTTGGGAGAAGATGATCGGCTAATGAAAAACAAGATAGCATCCTTTTTTAAAAGAAATAAAAAGCTTTTCGGTAATGCGGCGCTGCTGCTGCTCTTGATGGTGTCCGTATCGCTGATCACCCTGCTGCTGCTTATGCTGTTTGACGTGGTCTATTTTGAGGACGGTATGCAGTTTAACAGCGCCCTGTTTATGTCATTCAAGTCGGCTTGGTACGGCTGGATCGTTTTTATTCTGTTACAGACGGTGCTGAGCATGCTGCTTTGCGCGATCCCTGCGGCGGCCATGGCCCTTACCCTGCTTTCTATGACCATCTATACTGAGTCGTGGCAGGCCTTTGTTATCAGCTTTGTCGCTGCCATGATGGCAAGCGGCGCGCTGTATGTGATCGGTCGCTTTGGCGGCTATAGGCTGTGCGCGAAGTTTCTCGGCGAGAAGGATTGTGATCAAGCCCTTACGCTGCTCCGAAACAAGGGCACGGTCTATTTCCCACTCATGATGTGCCTGCCCACCTTTCCGGATGAGGCGCTGACGATGATCGCAGGAACGATCAAAATGTCGCTTGCCTGGTTCATCCCCTCGGTGGTGATCGGGCGCGGCATTGGCATTGTGGCCATCACCTTTGGCCTTTCCTCCATTCCGTTTGACAGGTTTACCACCCCCTGGCATTGGATTGTCTTCGTTGTACTGTGCGTCGCGGCCACCTTTGGCGTTCTGTGGCTTGCCAACAGATTGAACAAGATCATGGAGAAGAGAAGAGAAGGACAGTCAGAATAAGAGCGGGAAACCCATTTTCCCGCTCTTGTTTTTGTTTGTGGGGCAAAAAAGGGAAAAGCCCTTGTAAAATTACGACAGATATGGTAAAATAAAGTGTATGTATATTTTGAAAGGAGCAACGATATGGAACCCAACATTTATATTCCGCTGCTGCTTGTTGCCTTTTCGGCAGTCATCACCCTGTGCTATGTGTTTGTCCTCTTTCACAAGGTGTCCCGCCTGAAGCTTGCTGACAAGCGGGTAGAGGAAATTCAAACCTACATTCATGACGGTGCCATGACCTTCCTCGTTCGTGAATACAAGCTGATCATTCCCTTTGTGCTTGGCGTTGGCGCTTTGCTTGCTGTGCTTGGCTTTATTCCCGCCCTGCAGGGGGCAGAGGGGATTGGCTGGCAGGCGGCCATTTGCTTTGTCATTGGTGCTTGTTTCTCGGCGTGCGCCGGTTGGATCGGCATGTTTATTGCCACCAAGGCGAATGCCAGAACCGCCCTCAAGGCCAAGGAGGAGGGCATGAGCGGCGCGCTGCGTACCGCCTTCAGCGGTGGCGCGGTGCTTGGTCTTTCGGTTGCCGGCTTCGGTCTTCTCGGCCTGGCTGCGATCTACTTGGTCGTTTATTTCATCACGGGGGATGTCAATTCTCCTGTTCAGATCTTGACCGGCTACAGCCTTGGCTGCTCACTGATCGCGCTGTTTGCGCGCGTGGGCGGTGGTATTTATACCAATGCCGCTGACGTTGGTGCTGACCTGGTTGGTAAGCTGGAGGCGGGCATCCCGGAGGATGACCCCCGCAACCCCGCTACCATTGCCGATAACGTAGGTGACAACGTAGGCGATATTGCCGGCATGGGCTCTGACTTGACCGAGTCCTACGTTGGCTCGATCATCTCCTGCCTGACCATGGCGCTCTTTACCGGCCTTTCCTTTAAGCATCTTTTGTTCCCGCTTCTCATTTGCGGCGTGGGCATTCTTGCCTCTGTGATCTCGGTGCTCATCGTGCGCGCGCGCAACTGGGCAGACCCGCACAAGGCACTCAATATCGCCACCTATATCGCCACCGGTCTGGTGGTTGTGGCGGCTGTTGCACTGGCCATTCTGTATCTTGGCGAATACAAGTATATGTTCTGCGTCATTACCGGTCTTGTGGCCGGCATTGCCATTGGCTTTGTGGCAGAGCTGTACACCTCGGATGAATACAAGTCGGTCAAATCCATTGCCAAGGAATCCGAGACCGGTCACGGCACCAATATTATTGCCGGTCTTGGCGTTGGCATGCGCTCCACCTGGCTGACCATTGCCTGTCTTGGTGCGGCCATTGCGCTGGCATATTTCTTCGGCGGTTCGTACGGCATCGCGCTGGCGGCTGTCGGTATGCTTTGCACGGTTGGTATTACCGTATCGGTTGACGGCTACGGCCCGATTGCCGATAACGCGGGCGGCATTGCCGAAATGGCAGGCCTGCCGCATGAGGTGCGGCAGATCACCGATAAGCTGGATGCCGTTGGTAACACTACGGCCGCTATCGGTAAGGGTTTCTGCATTGGCTCGGCAACCCTGACCTCGCTCGCCTTTATCGTTTCGTTTATTGAGGCGGTGAAAAAGTTTGTTCCCACCTTTGATATTTCGCTCTCGGATCCCTGCGTGCTGATTGGCGTGCTGGTCGGCGCGATGCTGCCTTATCTGTTCAGCGCCATGGTCATCGGCTCGGTTGGTCGTGCGGCGAACAAGATGGTAGAGGAGGTGCGCGCGCAGTTTGAAAAGGACCCCGCCATCCTGGAGGGTAAGAGCGTGCCGGACTACAACCGCTGCATCGATATCTCGACCAAGGCCTCTCTGCATGAGATGATCGCCCCCGGTCTTTTGGCCATCTTGACCCCCATCGGCACCGGTCTGGTGCTGGGTGCGGCCGGTCTTGGCGGCATGCTGATCGGCGGTCTGGTATCGGCGATCATGCTGGCCGTCTTTATGGCCAACGCCGGCGGCGCGTGGGATAACGCGAAGAAGTACATCGAGGGCGGCCATTTCGGCGGCAAGGGCAGCGATACGCACAAGGCGGCCATTACGGGTGATACCGTTGGTGACCCGCTGAAGGATACTGCCGGCCCCGCCATGGATATTCTCATCAAGCTGATGTCGGTCATTTCCTTGATTCTCGTTCCCGTGCTGGTTGAGCTGACGCCCCTGTGGGATATCATCGTCAAATTCTTTGCCGGGCTGTAAGATCGTATAAAGACAGGGCGGCTCCTTTGGGAGCCGCCCTTTTGATTCCTGTACGGGAATCGTTTTCCTGCCCGCGTCATTCTGAGCGAAGCCTCTCGCGAGATCCTGCCACCTATGGCGGCATCAGCGGAGAGTGCTTACGCCGCTTACAAGCGAGCTTGACGCGCTCGCCCGCACTCTCTCGAATCCATGCGACGGTGCTTGTTCGGTGCGGGCGAAGAGTTCGATTCCCGTCGCCGTGACCCGTACGGGAACCGTCTCGGCACGGCGACGAAAAGCCGAGGGGAATTTCGGCTTTTCTCCGTGCCTCGGTCACCGCGCGGCTCTGACGTGCCCCCGGCACGTCATTCACTACCGCGCTTGTTCGATTCCCGTACGGGACACAAAGCAAAAAAAAGAGACACGCAATGCGTGTCTCTTTTTTTGGTGACCCGTACGGGAATCGAACCCATGTTACAGCCGTGAAAGGGCCGTGTCTTAGCCGCTTGACCAACGGGCCATACAGAAAAAGCCTTTCGGCTTTTTCTGTGGTAGCGGAAGTCGGATTTGAACCAACGACCTGTCGGGTATGAACCGAATGCTCTAGCCAACTGAGCTATTCCGCCATGCTCATTAGAGCCTATATATTATACTACAAGGTGGCCGTTTTGTCAACGGTTTTTGCGAAAAATTTGAAAAATATTTTTTGCCGCTATCTCCGCCCGGCGCGTGCCTGATAAAGATTTTGCAATTTTTGCAGGACGCACGACAAAAACCTTGTCAAGTGACTGCTTTTTTGCGTTTGGCAAGGCTAAAAATGAAATTTTTTGGCAACTATCTTGCAAAAACCTTGTAAAAATTTCGTTTTGCTATTGACTATTTGGGGATTTTGGTATATAATAATGAATATCGTATCGGAAAAACCGACGAAAAACAATTCCGAAAGGGTTTACCCCTTGTGTGGGTAAAACGGTAAGTTACCATGGAAAGAGTTTACAATTTCTCCGCAGGACCCTCCATGTTGCCGCTGCCTGTCCTCAGAAAGGCTGCTGCCGAAATGCTGAATTACGGGAAAAGTGGCATGTCCGTCATGGAGATGAGCCACCGATCTTCCGATTATCAGGAAATCATTGACGCAGCCGAGGCATCTCTTCGGAAGCTGATGAATATCCCGGATAACTATAAGGTGCTCTTTTTGCAGGGTGGTGCCTCCACCCAGTTCGCCGCCGTACCGCTCAATCTGCTCTCCGGCAGCGGCCGCGCTGACTACGTTATTACCGGTCAGTTCTCCAAAAAGGCATACTCCGAGGCGCAGAAGTACGGCGACATTGCCGTGGCTGCCTCCTCTGCCGGTGCCAACTTCTCCTTCGTTCCGAAGATCGAGAAGACGGCCATCCGCCCGGATGCTGACTATGTACACGTCTGCTTTAATAACACCATCTACGGCACCAAGTTCCCGGAGATCCCTGATACCGGCAACATTCCGCTGGTGGCCGATATCTCCTCCTGCATCCTCTCCGAGCCGATCGACGTTTCCCGCTTTGGTCTTCTCTATGCCGGCGCGCAGAAGAACGTCTCAATGGCCGGTCTGACCATCGTGATCGTGCGCGAGGATCTCGTTGGCCACGCCAAGGATATCACTCCCTCGATGCTCGATTATAAGCTGGCTGTTGAAAACGGCTCGATGTACAACACGCCCCCCTGCTACGCCATCTATATTGCGAAGCTGGTCTTTGACTGGATCGAGGCACTCGGCGGGCTGGAGGCCATTGCCAAGATGAACCGCGAGAAGGCCGCCCTTCTTTACGATTATCTGGACAGCCAGAGCTACTACACCGCGCCGGTTGAGCCAGGTAGCCGCTCGATGATGAACGTAACCTTTGTCACCGGCTCGAAGGAGCTGGATGCCAAGTTTGCCGCCGAGGCTGCTGCTGCCGGTCTGAAGAACCTGAAGGGTCACCGCAGCGTGGGCGGTATGCGTGCCTCCATCTACAACGCTATGCCGCGTGAGGGCGTGGAAAAGCTGGTAGAATTTATGAAGAAATTCGCCGAAGAAAATCCGAAAGAAGAGAACTGATATGAAACATATTCAAATGCTGAATAAGATCGCTGCTTGCGGCACCGATGTTTTTGACAAGGATGCCTACGAGGTAGCGACAGAGATCGCAGATCCGGAGGCCATTCTGGTTCGCTCGGCTGCGATGCATGATATGGAGCTTGCCCCCTCGCTGCGTGCGATCGGCCGCGCGGGCGCGGGTGTCAACAACATCCCGGTAGACCGCTGCACCGAGCAGGGCATCGTAGTCTTCAACACCCCGGGTGCCAATGCCAATGGCGTGAAGGAGCTGACCATTGCCGCGCTGATTCTTGCCTCGCGCAATGTGGTGGGCGGCATTGAGTGGGTAAACACCCTCAAGGGCAGCGAGGAGATCGCCAAGGCGGTAGAAAAGGGCAAGAGTGCTTATGTTGGCCATGAGCTGACCGGCAAAACGCTGGGCGTTATCGGTCTTGGCGCGATTGGCGGCATGGTGGCCAACGCGGCTGATGCGCTTGGCATGTCGGTCATCGGCTGCGACCCTTACATCACGGTCAACGCTGCTTGGGCACTCTCCACCGCGATCAAAAAGGCCTCTGCGTATGAGGAGATCTATCGCGATGCTGATTATATCACCCTGCACGTTCCCGCCACGGGCGAGACCAAGGGCATGATCTGCAAAAAGACCATCGATATGATGAAGGATGGCGTGCGCATCATCAACCTCGCGCGTGCGGATCTGGTCAACGCCGAGGATATGAAGGAGGCACTGGCCTCCGGCAAGGTAGCTGCCTACATCACCGACTTCCCGACCGAGGCAACCGTTGGCGTGCCCGGCATTGTCAACATCCCACACTTGGGCGCCTCGACCTACGAGTCGGAGGATCATTGCGCTGTCATGGCCTGCAAGCAGATCAAGGATTATCTGGAGAACGGCAACATCGTCAACTCGGTCAACTTCCCCAAGGTCAGCATGCCGCGCAGCGGCGCGCAGCGCATTTGCGTGCTGCACCGCAACGTGCCCAGCGTGCTTTCCCGCCTGACCTCGCTCGTCTCGAACGAGGGCATCAACATTGAAAACCTTTCTAACGGCTCGCGCGGCGAGGCTGCCTATACCATCCTGGATGTCAGCCGCCCCGTCAGTGAAGAGACAGCAAAGGTATTTTCCAAGATCGAGGGCGTTATTCGCGTAACGCTTTTGTAAGAAGGACAAGAAAAAACCGCCGCACGGCGGTTTTTTCTTGTTTTGGGGGAGACATCTCTTTTTCGCAAATACAAAATTCCCCCAACAACCGTAGGCGCAAGGCTTGACATTCTCTCCGGATAATGCTAAAATATATAAAATAGAATTCTTTTCAGAGGAGAGATTTATGAAATATCACCATCGGCGCACGCTTGCGCTTGTGTTGGCAGCTTGTATGCTGCTATCCTCGATGATCTATACATTGCCTGTGCTTGCTTCTCCCGGTGATGCTATGACCTCGGTCAAGCTGGAGCCGTCGGTGTTGCCCGAGGAGGGCTCAGCCGGCTTTTCCACCTCTCTGCGTGACAACATGTGGGCGTATGACAGCGCTGCCTGCGCGATCACCTACCGCGGCGGCTGGAGTGCGGGGTATATGACGGCGGCCGGCTATGCGCCGTTTTCCTATGTCAACTCCTCCTCCCATACATGGCTGATGCGTGATGTGGTCAGCCAATGGGATTCTCCTGCCGGCACGATTGACCGAAACTCCTTGGAGATGCATGCGGCCAAAGGGGAGGGCTTTGCCACGGTGCTGGCCTATACCGCGCCCGTTTCGGGAACGATGACCTTCTCGCTTGATAGCTTTATTCCGTCCGAGGGGAATTTTTTTGCCATTTTTGTGGGGCAGCGCATGGTCTTTCCCGCTACCAACCTCGATTTTTCGGTGGCGGATCATTCGTCTTGGTTTGCCATTACGGGGATGAGCGGTGAGGTGGAGATCAACCGCGAGCTGGATAACCTGCTGGTTCCCGTGAATGAGGGAGAGACGGTCTCCTTCGCTTTTCGCCGTGGCACCGGCACGCAGATGTACGCCTATCCGCGCGTGACCTATCGCACGGCCAACGCCCCGGCCATTACCTCCTCTCGTTTCAACTTCAAGGGGGAGAATTTCCCCACCTACGGCAACAATGGTGCCTTTTATCTGATCAACAACTGCGGCGATAACTGGTCTATCGGCTCGATCCCGCGTGATGGCTCGGCACCCTATATCCCCTTTACCAAATTAGACTCCACCTTCTGCATCATCAACCGCGGCGGAAACGACCAGTGGGTGTACGGCGGACTTTATCTGCAAAACGGCGTGGTGATCACCGCCAACAATTATATCACCATCTTCTCCTATGAGGCACCTGCCTCCGGCCGCGTGAGTGTGCGCGTGGGCAACATCACCGCCACACAGAGCAACGGCGAGGATATGCTTTTCTGTATTCTCAAAAATGAGCAAATGATCTGGCCGCAGAATGGCGGCAGTCTGACCGATTATAGCCATTGGTACAACCTGACGGCCGAGGGAGCCTCCGCCTCGCAGGCCACGGGTCTGTCTGCGACGCTGCAGGATGTACGCGTGACGCAAGGTGACCGCATTCAGTATTGCTTTGTGGCCAGAAACGGGCACAGCATGACCACAAAGGATCTTGACCTGACCGTTTCTTATATCAGTGTGGATTCCTCTCTCCCTCGTCCAAGCACGGTTGGCAGCTCGCTGGCTGACAACTATCCCCTCATGCGGGATCCTGCCCAAGGGGGCGGTCTGCTTGCCTTCCGCGGTCGCTGGCAATATGCCGCCGCTGCCCGCGGGGATGCGGCTTATACCACGCTGACGACCACCGATGAGGAAAACAATTTTCTGCCCGGCAAGGATAAGAGCGAGGGCTATTTGGCCACAAGCTATCAGGGCGCATCTGCCGCAGGGCTTTGCCCCGGCGAGCGGTATGACCTGCTGCTCACCTATGAGGTGCGCTACAGCGGGCGCATCAAGCTGGATCTTGCGGCCTTCGGCGAGGGCGGCGAGTATGATGTCACCGTCAAAAGGAACGACAAAACGATCGAGGCCCTGACCGGGAACGCCGGTGTTGTTGGCTCGCGCAGCTACGAGCTTGCCGTTTCGGCGGGGGATATCCTCTCCTTCCGTGTTTCGCTGCCCGAGGGGCAGAGCGAGGGCGTGCCGCTCTATCTCACGCCAACCATCACCTACACCACGCTTTCTGACCGCGTGGCGATCACGGGGGTAAGCATGATGCTCACCTCGGATCTCTCGGTGCGGATCTATACCGCCGCAGCCGAATCCTATTTTGAGGCAAAGGAGCACGGTCTGCTTGTATGGCGTGCCCCGCAGGAAAATTACGATACCGCGACAGAGCTGGCTGAGGTCGTGAAGGCCGAGGCCTCGCCGAAAAATACCTGCTGCTATGTCTATACCGGGCTGGATGCCACGGATATGGGCGAGAATGTGTATGTTCGCCCCTATATCAAGACAGCAGAGGGGCAGACGCTGTACGGCGGCGTTGTTCGCTTTTCGATCTTTGATTATGCAACCGCCTTGTACGGGGCAGACAGCCTGCGCAACCGCATGATCACCGACCTGCTCGTTTATGGTGCTGCCGCGCAGAGATTCTTTGAACATGCGACGACCGACCTGGTTACCGATCGCCTGTCAAGCGCGCAGCTTGCCTGCGGCACGCAGCAGGGTGCTCTCTTTACGGGAAGCAGCAGCCTCAGCGAGCCGGACAAAAATACCATCTATACCACCTTTGAGGCGGTCAGCTTGGTGCTTGATCATGGGCTTTCCTTCCGCGTGTACGGGCTTGAGGATCCCCTTGAGTCAGAATCCACCTTTGTGGAGATCGCTACCACGCCGAGCTTTATCGGTGCCAAGGGATACCGCCTGAAGGATGGTGTCGTCACCCTGCCAAGCATTCCGTTTTCCGAGGCGAGCAGAACCTTCTATCTGCGCATCCGTACGGGTGCTTATGGGCAGCTGCGGTATAGCGCGGTGCTGACCTACAGCGTAGAGGCCTATGCTGCCGGCACCTCCTCTACGGTAAGCGAGGAGCACAACGCCTTGATCGCTGCGCTGCTTGCCTACGGCAATAGCGCACGCATTTATGCCTACGAGCGCGAGCTTGCCATGAAGATGCAATAAGGATAAAACAAAGGCACTTACGGGATTTTTTCGCCATAAGTGCCTTTTGTTATGATTCAAAAATATCGAGGCTCGCCTTTAATCCTCTATGTCTGTCAGCTTTGAAATGGTGGTGCCAAGAGCCTCCGCTATTTTAAACAGGGTTTTCAGCGAAGGGCAGAAAAAGCAATTCGGCGCTTCAAGCTGCGAAACATAGCCGGACGACAAGTCGCAGGCCTCTGCAAGCTCTTCTTGTGTCATTCCTTGAAGCTTTCTGTAATAGGCAATTTTTAAACCTATTTTAATCAAATTCATTTTATATTGACTATCTTCCATAATGCCCTCGCTGGTTATTTTATCATATAACAAAAGCTATCAAATATTTGACAAAAATATTTTACCTTATTTACTTTTTAAATTTTATATGATAAAATATAGGAAACCTTATATGCAATATAATGATTTTGTTGCCGCGGAGGAGAGAAGGATGAAATTGCTGATAGTAGGCTCAAGAAGCATTAAGGAATTTGATTTGGCACAACATATTCCCGAAGGCATTCATATGATTATGACAGGCGGCGCTGACGGAATCGATACACTGGCAGAAGCATATGCAGACAAAAACCGCCTGTCCAAGCTGATATTGCGTCCACAATATG
Organism: Clostridia bacterium; assembly: GCA_017462545.1. Taxonomy (GTDB): domain Bacteria; phylum Bacillota; class Clostridia; order Oscillospirales; family CAG-272; genus UBA1740. Next base: position 317 of record JAFTQX010000041.1, on the reverse strand, counting down.
ACCGTTTTGGAAGGGGAGCGCCGCTGAAACGGAACGAAAAATTGGTAGAGCTTTGCGATCTGGCATTGGTGATATGGGATGGCAGCTCTAAAGGAACAGCGTATACGATGAAGTAGGCTAGCAAAATTGGTAAAAAGGTGATTTTGGTGAAGGTTAGTCCTTCTTAAAAAACAGGCAGGAGAATGAAAAAACATTCTCCTGCCTGTTTTCGTTGTATCGCGAAGGCGCCGAAAGGGGACTTCGCGCGAAAACCACCAGTGCGACTGGTGGTTCCAAAAAGCTTTAGCTATGCGTAGTCCCGCCGCAGCGGCAGGCTC
>JAFTQX010000040.1 GCA_017462545.1 Clostridia bacterium | reverse complement strand
GAAACGCTTGCGGCAAAGCAGGCCGGAACAGGGGAAATTTCCCTTTTTGTGGTAGGGACAGGCGTCCTCGACTGTCCGCTGGGAGAAATGCTTGCGGCAAAACCGGCCGGAACAGGGGAAATCTCCCTTTTTGTGGTAGGGACCGGCCTCCGGACGGTCCGCAGGGAGAAACGATTGCGGCAAAACCGGCCGGAACAGGGGAAATTTCCCTTTTTGTGGTAGGGACCGGCCTCCGGACGGTCCGCAGGGAGAAACGCTTGCGGTAAAGCAGGCCGGAACAGGGGAAATTTCCCTTTTTGGGGTAGGGACAGGCGTCCCCGACTGTCCGCAGGGAGAAACGCTTGCGTCAACGCAAGCATGGAAACAGGTAGAAACGGTTAGAGCGGACAGTCGAGGACGCCTGTCCCTACGACGAAAAATGAAATCGCATTTATTCTTCCGGGAATACCGTGGGTGACATCCCCAAAAGGGGCGGCCATGCGGCCGCCCCTTCTTTCTTATTTTACGATTGCATCATCGAGCTGATCAGGAAAACGCCCGTGGTCACGGCCAGCATGATGAGATCCGACCGCCGCAGGCGCACGCTGCGCCGATAGATGATGTACAGCACCGTCATCGCAATGAGGATCATCACAGCAAGTGCGGTATCAATTCCGCCGGGCAGCATCAGGCTGATGCCAAGCAGCGGAATGAGCACGCGATAGCCCCAAAATGTCTCCGAAATGCCGCCCACCCGCTCGGTGCGGTGACGCGCAAAGGTGAGAAAATACCCCACAACCGCCAAGAGAGCAACCACGCACCAGAAAATATACATGGCAAGCGTTTCATTCGGGATAAAGATGTCCTTGGCCTCTATGGCTTTTTCGTACAGGCTGGCCATATCGGCAAGCGGCGAAAACGGGAAGGCGTGGCCGAATACGTTTTCCAATTCCCGTATGTGCAGCCATGCTGCATTGAAGCTAATCAAAAGAACGTACGGTGTCAAGGCGTACAGCAGCATCAGCACAATGCCGTCAGAGGTCGTCTCGGCCTGCACCAAAACAAAGCAGGAGATCGCGTAAACGATCAAGCCACCAAAAAGGGTCAGCAGATAGTAAGACAACAAATGCTGCTCACGCAAAAAGGCGGCGGCGGGCAGCATACGCATCAACCCAAGCAACACGCAGAGCGAATAGATCACCACAAGCTGCACAAGTCCGTTGAGAAAATGCGCCGCTGCCATCTTGGTACGACTGACAGGCAGAGAAAGCAGCGTATCCAGATTGCGCCTGTTCTTGAAGCCGTCCAGCTCCAAGATCGGCATCACAATTGCAAGGAAAGCCAAGATGAGCGGCAGAATGCTGAGGCTGATGTATGCCCAGGAATCTACACCATTTTCTTGAATAACCGTCACATCCAAAAACGCAAAGCACAGCAAGAGGCAGATGGCGGCCATCACCGCGCCGCGCAGCAGCGTGCTTTTTGCGTGGTAGAGCGCGTAACGCTTGAAGCTCGTCATAATTTCTTCCCTCCTTCGATCTCGGAAATGAATGCCTCCTCAAAGTCTACGGGCAGCCGCTCGAGCACCGCGGGCGAGAAGGCAGAAAGCTGTCGCTCGATCTCCTCGGCCTCGCCGTCAAAGACCGCGCGTACAAAGCGGTCGCTCCTTTCGACCGAAACAAGAGGCAGTCCGTCAAACAGCCCCGCCGGCACCGCCTCGGCAAAGGCCAGCATAAAGCGACAATATCTCGCCGTCTTTTCGCTGATGTCACCGGAGGAGGAGACCGTTTTGCCGTTGATAATGGCGTAGCTGTCGCAAAAATCCTCCAGCTCGCGCAGCGAGTGGCTGGAGATGATGACGGTCGTGCCCGTCTCCTCTACCAGACGAATCAGCTCGCCCTTCACCGTCTTGCGGGAAAGCGGGTCCAGCCCGTCAAAGGCCTCGTCAAGCAAGAGATAGCGCGGACGAATGGCCAACGCCAGCGCGATATAGGCCTGCCGCCGCATGCCCTTGGAAAAGGTGCGCAGCGGCTTTTTCTCGTCCAGCCCGAAGCCATCGGTCAGACGGCGGTAGACCGCCTTATCGGTCGAAGGGTAGAGAGAGAGGTACATCTGCAGCATGCTGCACATGGTGGCGTTGTGGGTGAAGTAGGGGTCATCGGGCAAAAAGAAGATCCCTTCACGCGTTTTTTCCTCGGCAGGGGTGTGGCCGTCATAGTCCACGCGCCCCTCGTCCGGCAGGTAGACACCCGCCATCAACCGCAAGAGGGTCGATTTGCCCGCACCGTTGACACCAACAAGCCCCAAAATGCTGCCCTCTTGAATCGTCAGGTTCACATCCTGCAGGATGACAGCCCCGCCCAGATGATGGGTAAGCGATAATATGTTAATCATGAAGAAAAACCTCCTTTGCCAGTGCGATCAGCTCGTCATAGCCGATGCCGCGTGCCTTTAGCGCAAGAAGCGCGGCGCGCGCGGTTTCTGTTCCTTGCTCTGCTGATGGCGTGCTCCCCTCGGCCACATAAGCCCCCTTTTTGGGCAGGGAATGCACAAGCCCCCGCTCCTCCAGCAGCGCATAGGCGCGCGCTACGGTATTGGGGTTGACCCCCATCTCGCCCGCCGCCTGCCGCACAGAGGGCAGCTTATCCCCCGCGCGGTAAACCCCCGCGCGGATGTATTGCGTGATCTTTTCCGCAATTTCGATATACACATCCTGCCGCCCTGAAAATTGCCAAGCCATTCCTTCCACCTCATTCTGTATGAACTGTATTAAGTGTCTCAACTGTATTATAGCAGGCTGTCCCTGCCTTGTCAAGAGGTTTTTTGAAAATTTTTGTAGTTCTTTTTGTCCTGTTCCCGTTTCGCCTTACGGTGAAATTTTCGAACGAAGCGAAACGGCCGCGCATAAGGCTCCCTCCGGGAGGGAGGCTTATTATCACCGGTGCTCGGTTGCGGCATGATTGTAGGCGTTACCTTTTGCGGGCGAACACAGTTCGCCCCTACGGAAATACGGGCGTGCGCCGCTCTTATTGTCATTCTGAACCCCCTTGCGGGGTGAAGAATCTTTTCGAGCGAAGCGAGAAATTCCTGCGGTTTGTTTCTTTTTTGGTTTCGCCTGCGGCGAAAAGATCCTTCGGTCGCTTTGCTCCCTCAGGATGACAGGTAGAGAACGGGCGCAGAAAAATCCGCGGCATTACCGTAGGCATTACCACCGGCGAGCAATGATCGGCGGCGACACCGATAGGTGTCATTCTGAGCGAAGACTCCTCACGAGATCCTGCCACCTATCGGTGGCACCCCTTCGGGGTTCGACTACGGGCTACGCCCTTCACTGTGGACCCCCAAAGCTCGGCAAGCTCGCTTCGGGGAACCCCAGCCACTCAGGATGACGGCGAGGGGGACGCAGTCGAACCCGCAGGGCACCGCCGTAGGCGGTGGAATCTCGCCGCCGAACGATTTATTTTTGCGTGCACCATATCCTTTTCCCATAAAAGTTTTTGCGGAGCGCGAGGGGCTTTTTCCAAAAAGCCTCTCGCACCTGCCTCGTCCTTTTTCCAAAAAGCCTCTCGCACCTGCCTCGTCCTTTTTACCATCCCGTCACCTCTCGCACCTCCCATTTGGTGACCATTCTCCCTCTTGCAATTCGGGCGCGGGCGTGGTACAATGAGAGAAAACACAAACGGCCGCGCTGCGGCGGGAGGTAGCTATGCAAACAAAACCGCTCATCCTATTTGACACCGACATGGACACCGATGTAGACGACGCCGGCGCGCTGGCGATCCTGCTCTCCTACGCCAAGCAGGGAAAGGCCGATCTTCTTGGCATCATTGCCGACGGCCCTGACCGCTACGCGGCCGCTGCCTGCGAGGCACTCTGCCGTCACTATGGTGTGACCTGCCCAATCGGCACCATCCACGACCACGACTACCCCAGCGAAGAAACCGACCGTTTTGTCAAGTACCGTGCGCAGCACCGCTATCTCACGCCCGAACGCTGCTACACGCACGCGCTCGCCGCGCGCATTGGCAAGATCGACACCGACTACCAAGACGCGTGCACAACCTACCGTTCGCTGTTGGCCGGTGCGCCCGATCACAGCGTGACCATCGTTTGCGTCGGCCTTCTGACCGCGCTGGACGAGCTGCTCCGTTCGACGGGAGACGAGATCAGCCCGCTCTCGGGCATTGAGCTGGTCGCCAAAAAGGTGCTTTGCGTAGTGAGCATGACCAACGCCGTCTGGCCGGAGGTCGTTGCCAAGAATTTCAACTACGACATGGACCCCCTCGGCTCCGAGGCGGTCGTGGCGGCTTGCCCCGTGCCGATCCACGCCAGCCCGGACGGCGCACACGTCATCACCGGGCAAACACTGACCGACCGCCTGCCGCTCGGCCACCCGCTGCGCGTCTCCTACGAGATGTACAACGAGGGCGAGCGGCGCGGCCGCTCAAGCTGGGATCTCGTCGCGCTCTATTACGCGCTCGAGCCGACCTGCGGGCTGTTTGCCGTCAACGACCGCGGCCGCCTGTGCTATGAAGCGAAGGATCTGCACACCTATTGGCAGCAGAACGGCGACCGCGAGGACCGCGAGGTGCGCCTCGCCATCCCGAACGAGGAGATGGCCGCGAGACTGGAAGAGCTTCTGGTCGCGGCAGGGTGACGCGAGCAGCTCGGTGGCCTTTTCACGGCGTAACCGTGCGGAACCTTTAGCACAATGCGGAAAGGATACTTTCTTTTACAGAAAAAGAGAAAGCGGGAAGAAATTCTCCCCACTTTCTTTTTTGTTTACGGTTATGCCAAAAGGCGACAGCCCCTCACCACGCTGCTTTTTCGTCAAACTCGATATAGGGCTTGCCGTCCTTGTACCGGATCTCCAGCACGATGTAGGTCGAGGTAAAGAACTTTTCGCCGTTGCCGCCCCAGCGGTCGCCCACGTAAATGTCGCGGCCGTCCTTCTGCAGCACAAACGCAGGCTGCGAGTCAAAGGTCGTCTCGTCGCCAAAGTCCTCAAGCAAGGACCAGTCGCCATCCATCGAGTCGGCTACCGCCCACTTGCCCTGGTTGGGTGCCCAGCCGGTGCACCAGGAAGAGAGCATGTAGTACTTGCCGTCCTTCTTATAAACAGCGGGGGCCTCACGCAGCTCGGCCTGGAAGGGCGTGCCAACGAGCTTGGCCACATTCATATAGTCGGGCGTCAAGCGATAAATGTGCAGATCCAGATTGTCACGCGAGGCACTGATGAAGTAGGCCGTGCCGTCCTCATCCTTAAAGAGCGTGCAATCGCGCGACATATGACCAAAGGGATTAAACGCGCCATGATAGACAAACTCGCCGTCCGGCGTGTCGCAGGTGGCGATCAGCGCAGCGGCATCGCTGTAATCCTTGCCGTTTTCATAGTGCGCCCACATGACGTACTTGCCGGTCTTCTCGCAGTAAAGCACCTTCGGACGCTCTACATTGATCTTGCCGATCTTCTTGCCGCGGTGCTCGATGACGGCATTGACGCCGATCGTGCTGTACTTCTCATATTCCGCATCATCCACATCGCGCGAAAGCGCCAGCTTGGTGCGCATGCGGCAGGGCTGTGTGGGCGAATCCACCGTCAGCACATGACCGCGGAACTCCCAATTCTGCAGATCCTTGGAGCGATAGCAGGAAACATACACACCCGCACGGCGATCCTCGCCGTACCAGTAATAGTAGCCATCCTTGTCGAGCAGGATATGGCCGCCGTGTGCGTGCAGCACCCCGCCGTTTGTATCATACCAAAGCTTGCCGTTTTCCAACATGGTAAATCCCATCCTTTGCGTTTTTTCTTTATTGTAACAGAGGAAACGAAAAAAAACAAGCACTTTGCCGCATTTTCTCCATTTTTGGGGGGAGTCGTTTTCGCCGCCAAGCACCGCTTTTCTTGTGACGGCGGCTGTGTTTTGTCGGATTGCACAAATCACGGCGCAAAAATTCGTGCAATCCGCCGAAATTTCAAACGTGTCTTTACATCACTCTTCTTTCGTGCTATAATAAAGGTAGCAAATTTTCACAAAAATCAAGGAGGAATTCCATGAAACGCATTCTTGCACTTTTGCTGCTCGTTTGTATGTGTCTGCCCCTCGTTGCCTGTGGCGGCGCCGGCAATAACAACAATAACGACGGGCCTGAGGACAACTACACCTTCATCGACGCCGTTGGCGATCACAACTTTGAGGGGGCTGAGTTCGTTGTCTCCCTGTTGCCCGCCTACGAGTGGGAGCTTTACAAGGAGGAGCTGGAGCCGGATGCCTGCGACGAGGCCATCAGAAAAAGAAACTCCCTGCTCCAGAACCGCTTTAATGTAGAGATCGTACCGGATATGGTACAGGGTCAGGACGCACCCACCCACGCCAACCAGATCCGTATCGCCATGCAGGACGGTAACCCCGACCAGATCGACATGGTGCTCATCCAGCGCTGGCTCTCCGGCCCCGTTGCCATGACGGGCACGGTCTGCGACCTGCGCAGTGAGGTGCCCTACGTCAAGGACTCTGTCGGTGTCAACCCCTGGTGGGATGCCAAGATCAATGACTGCTACACCGTCTACGGTCGCCAGTACATTGGTGTTTCGGATATCAACCTGACGGCTATCAGCAGCACCTGGGCCATCATCTTCAACCGCAGCCACGACCAGAACTACGCCCTGTCCACGCACAAGAAGATCGACAGCAAGTACACTTCGCTCTATGACGTGGTAGATGACGGCGCCTGGACGCTGGACAACATGAACAAGATCGTCAAGGACTTCTGGTATGATAATCCCGCAACCGGCATGCCGAATGAGGCAGACGCAGACGACCTCTTCGGTCTGACCGTCAGCAGCTCGGCACATTTCCGTGAGATGTTCACCAACGCCTTTGGCTATGACCTGGTCATCAACGATGGTCAGAGCACGCCCACGCTGATGACGCTGACCACCGGCATGAACTCCACCATCATGGATCTCAGAAATATGACCAATTCCTCCGGTTTCAACAGCTTTGATGTCGCGGATTGGTCCAAGAACTTTGCAAACGGCCAGTCGCTGATGTTCATCACCACGCTTGCCACTCTGGAGAGCGAGACCATTCACGATTCGGATGTTGAGTTCGGTATCATCCCCTATCCGAAGGCCTCCCTCAACCAGAAGGAGTACTACTCCGGCTCGAACGATTCCATGTCCACCATCATCGTTCCGCTGAACACGCCTGACCGTATGACCCGCACCGGCGCGATGGTTGAGGCTCTGTCCGCTGAGTCGCACCAGTCGGTCCTCCCCGCTTACTACGATATCATTCTGAAGTACAACGCCACCCGCGATAAGGACTCCGTCCGCATGATCGAAAAGATCTATCAGGGTCGCCGCTACAACCTGGCCGAGATCCACTCCGGCACGGGCGACTACCTCCGCTCCGGCACCGAGAACGGCCTCGCCTACTTCATCCGTCAGGTAACAAGCTCCGGTGTTACCCAAAGCCCGGCTGACTTCTGGGATGGCTTGAAGTACAATTACGAGGAGGGTCTTGAGGACCTGATCGCCGCCTACGAGGAGATTGCCTACCTCGCAAGTGGAGGCTAATGCGTTGTGCAAGAGGCACATCGCAGTGAAATTTGCCCTTCGGGCAAGTGAAATCGCTGCGCGGTGACAGCTTTGCTCCGCAAATGTAACATGTTCGCCTAGCGGCGAACGGGAACATAAAAAAGACAGAGAATGGTTTTTTCCATTCTCTGTCTTTTTTGCTTGCAGGAATATCGCCTACGGAAGTAAGCCGCCCTCCCGGAGGGAGGCTTTTATAGACGGTGCTCGGTTGCGGTCTCTTTCTTCTCGCCTCCCTCTGAGGAGGGAGGTGTCACGCAGCGAAGCGGAGTGACGGAGGGAGAGATATCGAGTTCTTTTGACAAAAGAGAACTTGTACCCGTGTCGTGATAGATGGAATAAAAGCCACACGAATGAAACCTTTATATTGATTAATCCTTTCCTATATCTCTCCCTCAGTCACGGTAAACCGTGACAGCTCCCTCCTCAGAGGGAGCCGAGAAAGGTAGAGGAGTGGACACAGAGAAAGATGCGGCATTGCCATTTACACAACCCCCTGCGGGCAATGATCGGCGGCGACACCGATAGGTGTCATTCTGAGCGGAGTCCCCCTCGCAAGATCCTGCCACCTAACGGTGGCACCCCTACGGGGTTCGACTCCGCTCCGCTCCGCTCAGGATGACGGCGAGGGGGACGCAGTCGAACCCGCAGGGCACCGCCGTAGGCGGTGGAATCTTGCCGCCGAACGATTT
>JAFTQX010000039.1 GCA_017462545.1 Clostridia bacterium | reverse complement strand
GCTGCTTCATCAAGCGCAATTTCATTGCCGGAGTATGAGTACCTATTTTTACTACGCATAATATTTGCGCTCCCCTCTGCTTTCAATCACTAAAAATCTTACATACAAGGCATTTCAGACCTTGGTTTATTATTCCCACTCAATCGTGCCAACAGGCTTTGGCGTGAGGTCATAGAGAACTCGATTGATGCCATCTACCTCTGCAGTGATGCGAGCGGTAATCTTGTGAAGAATGGTGTACGGGATCTCCTCGATGGTGGCGCTCATAGCATCGGTGGTATTGACCGCGCGAATGATGGCAGGCCAGCCCTCATAACGGCTCTCGTCCTTGACGCCAACCGACTTGATGTCGGGAATCACAACGAAATACTGCCATACCTTTTCAGAGAGGCCGGAGAGTGCAAACTCCTCACGGAGAATGGCATCTGCCTCACGCAGGGCAGCAAGACGATCACGGGTGATGGCACCCAGGCAGCGAACACCAAGACCGGGGCCCGGGAACGGCTGACGGTATACCATAGCGTGCGGCAGGCCAAGTGCCTCACCAACGACACGCACCTCATCCTTAAAGAGGAGCTTGATCGGCTCAACGAGCTTGAACTTCAGATCTTCGGGCAGACCGCCGACATTGTGATGCGACTTAACAGCCTTTTTACCTTCTGCCTGCTTCTGACTTTCCAGAATGTCGGGATAGATGGTCCCCTGTGCGAGATAGGTGATATCCTCCAGCTTGCGCGCCTCATCCGCAAAGACCTCGATAAACTCTTTGCCGATGATCTTACGCTTTTTCTCCGGGTCAGACACGCCGGCAAGCAGATCGAGGAAGCGGTCAGTCGCGTCTACGTAGACCAGGTTGGCATCCATCTGATTTTTGAAGATCTCAATCACATCCTCGGACTCGTTTTTCCGCATCAAGCCGTGGTTGACATGTACGCAAACAAGCTGACGACCGATCGCCTTTACGAGCAGAGCGGCAACGACTGAGGAGTCTACGCCGCCGGAAAGGGCAAGCAGCACCTTTTTATCGCCAACCTCGGCGCGAATGGCAGCTACCTGCTCATCAATAAATGCATTGGCCAGCGCCTTTGTCGTGATGCGTGCCATGCTTTCGGGACGAACATTGCAATCCATATTCTATATATCTCCTTCAAATAAATTACTTAACCGGATTGCCCTTATCCTTTTGGATAACGTCGTGTGCGCCGCCCTCTACAATACTGGTGGCAGACACAAGGGTAAGAACAGCCTTTTCCTGCAGCTCGGGGATCGAAAGTGCGCCACAGTTGCACATGGTGGAGCGCACCTTGGCAAGCGACATGGCCACGTTATCCTTCAGGCTGCCGGCATAGGGAACATAGGAATCAACACCCTCTTCAAAGGAGAGTTTCTTATCGCCGCCCAGGTCATAACGCTGCCAGTTGCGGGCACGGGCAGAGCCCTCGCCCCAGTACTCCTTATAATAGGTACCGCCAATGCTGACGCGCTGCGAGGGGCTTTCATCAAAGCGAGCAAAATATCTGCCCAGCATGACGAAGTCTGCACCCATAGCAAGCGAGAGGGTGATGTGGTGGTCATATACGATGCCACCATCCGAGCAGACGGGAATATACACGCCGGTCTCCTCAAAGTAACGATCACGCTCGGCGCAAACCTCGATCAGTGCAGTGGCCTGACCGCGGCCGATACCCTTGGTCTCACGCGTAATGCAGATAGAGCCGCCACCGATACCAACCTTGATAAAATCAGCACCGCAATCGGCAAGGAAACGGAAGCCTGCCGCGTCTACGACGTTACCGGCACCGACCTTCACGCTGTCGCCGTACTTCTCGCGGATCCACTTCAACGTGATGCGCTGCCACTCGGAAAAGCCCTCGGATGAGTCGATGCACAGGACATCAGCGCCTGCCTCTACCAGCGCGGGAACGCGCTCGGCAAAGTCACGGGTGTTGATGCCCGCACCAACAACGTAACGCTTGGAGGCATCCAGCAGCTCGTTCGGGTTCTGCTTATGGGTATCATAATCCTTACGGAAGACCATGTAGCAGAGGTGGCCGTTATCATCGACAATGGGCAGCGAGTTGAGCTTGTTATCCCAAATGATATCGTTTGCTTCCTTCAGGGTGGTCCCTTCCTTGGCCCAGATAAGCTTGGAGAAGGGGGTCATAAATTCCTCTACCTTGGTGGCGGGATCCATACGGGTCACGCGGTAATCACGGCCGGTAACGATGCCAAGCAGCTTACCGGTGGCAGTACCATCGTCAGTAACAGCGATGGTGGAGTGTCCGTTCTTTTCCTTCAGCGCGACAACATCTGCCATCGTGGCATCGGGCGTGATATTGGAATCGCTGACAACAAAGCCGGCCTTATGATTCTTGGCGCGTCTGACCATAGCAGCCTCATCCTCGATCGTTTGAGAGCCATAGATGAAGGCAACGCCGCCCTCGGTCGCCAGTGCCACGGCAAGACGGTCACCGGAGACCGACTGCATGATGGCAGAGACCATCGGAATGTTCATGGAAATAGCAGGCTCTTCCCCCTTCTTGAATTTAACAAGCGGAGTGCGGAGGCTGACATTGGCAGGAATGCATTTATCAGAGGAATAGCCGGGAATCAGCAGATATTCATTAAAGGTGTGGGAGGGTTCATTGATAAAGGTTGCCATCTCAATTCTTCCTTTCGGTTACAATTTCTTTTGTTTCGCAGTATAAGCAGCGGCAGATGCCGTTTTCTTTTTCTGTCCACTTGAAGACTTGATCGAGCTCCTGCTCGCAGGAGGTAATACAGCGGGGATTTTTGCAGACAATTTTGTTAACAAGAAGGTCGCCCTTGGAGCTTTGCTTCTCGCTGCTCTTCTCTGCCTCGGCAAGCAGCTTGAGGATGAGCGCCATGCGCATATACTTACCGTTTTCTACCTGCTTGAAGTAGCAGGCACGCGGGTCGGCATCCACCTTCACGCTGATCTCATTCACGCGCGGCAGCGGATGAAGAATAGCAAGATCCGGCTTGGCTACAGTCAGCTTGTCGGGGGTGAGAATGTAACTGTCCTTGAGCCGCTCATATTCGGCCTGATCAGCAAAGCGCTCACGTTGGATACGGGTCATGTAGAGAATATCCAGCGAGGGCATCGCGTTTTCCAGATCCGTTTCCTCTCGATAGGACATGTTGTACTTCTTGAGCACCTCAAACTTGACATAGTTCGGCAGCTTGAGCTCCTCCGGCGAGATCAGCACGATCTCAATGCCCGCATAGCGAGAAAGGGCTGCAATCAGCGAATGTACTGTTCTGCCGTACTTTAAGTCGCCGCAAAAGCCAACTGTCAGGTGATCCAGTCTTCCCTTCTCACGATGGATGGTGAGCAGGTCGGCCAGCGTTTGCGTGGGGTGGGCGTGACCGCCGTCCCCCGCGTTGATCACGGGAATGGTTGCGTTTTGCGAGGCGACATAGGGGGCCCCCTCTTTGGGGTGGCGCATGGCAATAATATCGGCATAGCAGGAGATCACCTTGGCGGTATCTGCTACGCTTTCGCCCTTAGAGGCGGAGGAGCTGCCGGCATCCGAAAAGCCGATCACGCTGCCGCCAAGCTCCAGCATCGCCGCTTCAAAGCTCAAGCGGGTGCGGGTAGATGGCTCAAAGAACAGCGTTGCCAGCTTTTTGCCATGGCAGGCCTCGGCGTATTTGTCAGGATTTTCGATACTGTCACCCGCTGTGGCGCTCAGATCGTCCAGCTCCTTCACCGAAAAATCGTGGATGTCGATGAGACTTCTCATATTATTTACCGATCCAGCTCTCGTCAGACGGGTTGTTACGGAAGGCGATCAGACGAGCAACATCCTCGGGGCGGATATAGCCCTCCTCGGCAGCCGTCTCGGCAATGACATCAAAGTTGGTGAGCGAAATATTCTTCACATCAGCAGCAGCCAATCTCTCAATGCCCTTCTTCATGCCGTAGGTGAAGATGCTGACAATACCCAGCACATCTGCCCCCGCTTCACGCAGAACATTAACGACCTCGATCACGCTACCACCGGTAGAGATCAGATCCTCTACTACAACGACCTTTTGACCGGGCTCCAGCTTGCCCTCGATCTGGTTCTGACGACCGTGATCCTTGGCACCCGAACGAACATAGCCCATAGGCAGACCAAGCAGGTGGGCGGTGATGGCGGCATGCGCAATACCGGCGGTAGAGGTACCCATCAGCACCTCGGTCTCCGGGTAATGCTTTTTAATCAGCTCGGCAAGGCCCTCTTCTACATCCAGGCGAACAGCCGGCGCGGTGAGGGTGAGGCGGTTATCACAGTAAACGGGACTTTTAATGCCGCTGGCCCAAGTAAAGGGCTCCTCGGGACGGAAGAATACAGCCTTAATTGAAAGCAGGTCTTTTGCGATTTTCTTTTTCATGATCTCTCTCCTTTTATATCCGATATGATAAATTAACCAACGAATTCACGAACGCAGCGCTCGTAAGCGGCAACGGGATCCTCAGCAGCGGTGATGGGACGGCCGACTACGATATAGTCAGAGCCGATCTTGCGTGCCTCTTCGGGCGTCATCACGCGTTTTTGGTCCCCCTTATCGCCATCTGCAAAGCGAACGCCGGGGGTAACGGTCAGGAAGGTATCGCCACAGGTTTCGTGCACCTTGCCTGCCTCCAGCGGGGAGCAGACAACGCCATCAAGGCCGGCGGCCTTGGCATTGGAGGCGTAATGCATGACCACATCAGCGATCGGGCGCTCAATCAGCAGATCGCGGCGCATGCTTTCCTCATCGGTGGAGGTAAGCTGGGTCACGGCGATGAGCAGCGGGCGGGTGCCATCCTCACGCGTCAGCCCCTCAATAGCGGCCTCCATCATGCGAATGGTGCCTGCGGCATGCAGGTTACACATGTCCACATCCAGGTGAGAAAGCACAGCCATGGACTTTTTCACGGTGTTGGGGATATCATGCAGCTTCAGATCAAGAAAGATCTTGTGCCCTCTCTTTTTGATCTCACGAACGATCGAGGGGCCCTCGGCATAATAAAGCTCCATGCCGATCTTAACAAACGGCTTTTTACCGGTAAACTTATCAAGGAATGCAAAGGTTTTTTCTGCACTGTCAAAATCACATGCAATGATAACGTCTTGTCCCATTATTGAATACCTCCTATTATTTCACGAAGTGATGTCATACGATATTTTTCCATAGCAGCGGGCAAGTCTTCAATGATCTTCTTGCAAGCAAACGGATCAACGAGGTTGGCAGCACCCACCTGAACGGCGGTAGCACCGGCCAGCATCATTTCGATCACGTCCTCGGCGGTGGTAACACCGCCCATGCCGACAACCGGAATTTTCACCGCCTGCGCCACATGGTAGACCATACGCACGGCAACCGGGAAGATCGCGCTTCCCGAAAAGCCGCCCATCTTATTAGCGATCACGGGACGACGAGTGCGCAGATCAATGCGCATGCCCAGCATGGTGTTAATCAGGCTGATACCGTCTGCCCCGGCCTCCTCACAGGCCTTGGCGATCGAAACGATATCGGTAACATTGGGGGAAAGCTTGATGAGCACCGGCTTGGTGGTTACCTTCTTCACGGCGCGGGTAACCTCGGCTGCCGCCTCGGGCGAGGTGCCAAAGCTCATGCCGCCGCCGTGTACGTTCGGGCAGCTGACATTGACCTCAAACCAACCGATCTCCGGACAAGCGTTCAGCTTTTCGCAGGTGTAGGCATAATCCTCAACTGAAAAGCCGCTGACGTTTGCCATGACAGGCTTATGGAAGCAGGCTTTCAATTTCGGAAGCTCTTCCGAGATGACCTTCTCTACCCCGGGGTTCTGCAGGCCCACGGCATTGATCATACCGGCGGTACACTCTGCAATGCGGGGAGTGGGGTTGCCGAAGCGAGGCTCCTTGGTCGTTCCCTTGAAGGAGAAGGTGCCAAGGATATTGATATCATACAGCTCGGCAAATTCATAGCCGTAGCCAAAGGTGCCGCTGGCCGGGATGATGGGGTTGTCCATCTCGATCCCGCACAGATTCACTTTTAATTCTGCCATAGGATATCCTCCTTTACAAGCACAGGGCCTTCCTTACAGATGCGCTTGTTGCCTGTGATGGTCTTGCAGGAGCAGCCCATACAAGCACCAAAGCCACAGCCCATGCGCTCCTCGAAGCTGAACTGACCGGAGGTCGTGGTGGCCTTGTAAACAGCCTTCAGCATCGGCTCCGGCCCGCAGGTGTAGAAGTGCGTATACGCAACGTCCTGCATGGCATCGGTGACAAAGCCCTTTGTGCCATATGAGCCATCTGCTGTCGCTACGCGAACCTCCGCGCCGAGAGCACGGAATTCTTCTTCATAGAAGACCTCATCTTTTTTGTTAAAGCCGAGGATGACGGTAACCTGCTTGCCCTGCGCGATCAGCTCCTTGGCAAGCATATAACGAGGCGGAACACCGACGCCACCGCCCAGCAGGAGCGGGCGAGCTCCCGATTTGGAAAGATCGTAGCCGTTGCCAAGACCGGTCAGCAGATCAAGCTGCTGACCTGCCGTCATGCGGCTCATAACCTCGGTACCATGCCCCACGACCTTATACAGCAACGTCAGCTCGCCCGATACGCAATCACAAACCGAGATCGGACGGCGAAGATAATACCCATCCAGCTTGATATTGACAAACTGACCGGGCGAGGTAATGGCGGTGGTATCCCCCGCAAGACGCATACGGTAAACGCTTTGCGTGAGGGGGGTATTCTCCGCGATGGTGAACATTCCTTGCTTCATGCCCTTCTCCTTACGCGTCGATGGTGGAAATGCGGAGCGTGGTCTCATCCAGTACGTCGAGTAGCACCTTCACGGTATCTAGCGAGGTGAACATGGTCACGTTGCTCTCGGTCGCGTAGCGGCGGATCTGATAACCGTCACTCATTTGATCGGTAGCACCGATATCGCTGGTGTTGATAACATAGGCAATGTGGCCTTGACGAATGGAATCATAGATCTCGTCGCTACCCTCGCCAATCTTTTTGAGAATGTGCGTACGAATACCGTTTTCCTTCAAGAACTTGGCAGTTCCCTCGGTTGCCTCGATATTAAAGCCGAGGTCATAGAAACGGCGGATGAGCGGCAGAGCCTCTTCCTTATCCTTATCGGCAATGGTGGCAAACACCGTGCCGTAGTTCTGCAAATGCATACCCGATGCCTGCAGCGCCTTATAGAGTGCACGGTTAAGCTTATCATCGTAGCCGATGGCCTCACCCGTGGACTTCATTTCGGGAGAGAGGTAAGCATCAAGCCCGCGAATCTTATTAAAGGAGAACACGGGAACCTTGACATACCATCTCTTCTTCTCCTCAGGATACAGGTCAAAGATGCCCTGCTCTTTCAGGCTCTTGCCCATGATCACCTCGGTCGCGATATCGGCAAGTGAGTAGCCGGTAGACTTGGAGAGGAAGGGTACGGTACGAGAGGAGCGCGGGTTTACCTCGATGATATATACATCATCCTTTTCATCCACGATAAACTGAATATTGTAAAGGCCAACAATGCCGATGCCAAGACCGAGCTTTTTCGCATAGCCGAGAATGGTGCCCTTTACCTTATCCGAGATGCTGAAGGCGGGGTAAACGCTGATCGAGTCACCCGAGTGAATACCGGTTCTTTCAACCAGTTCCATAATGCCGGGTACAAATACATCGCGGCCATCACAAATGGCATCTACCTCTACCTCCTTACCGCTGATATACTTATCAACCAGAACGGGCTTGTCCTCGTCGATTTCAACGGCGGTTTTGAGGTAATGGCGAAGCTGTGCCTCGTTTGCGACGATCTGCATCGCACGGCCACCAAGCACAAAGGAGGGGCGAACCAGCACAGGGTAACCAATGGTAGCAGCGGCAGCGATGCCGTCCTCGATTTTGGTAACGGCTCTTCCCCGCGGCTGCGGAATGTTCAACTCCTGCAGGAGCTTTTCAAAAAGATCGCGGTTTTCGGCGCGATCAATAGCGGCGCAATCGGTGCCGATGATCTTCACGCCACGGCGCATCAGCGGATCAGCCAGGTTGATCGCCGTTTGACCGCCAAGCGAGGCAATAATGCCCTCGGGCTGCTCAAAATCGATGATGTTCATCACATCCTCGGGCGTGAGCGGCTCAAAATACAGCTTGTCCGAGCAGGTATAGTCGGTAGATACCGTCTCGGGGTTATTGTTGATGATAATCGACTCATAGCCCACCTTGCGGATGGTGGTCACTGCATGAACGGTGGAATAGTCAAACTCAACACCCTGACCGATACGGATCGGGCCTGCGCCAAGCACAACGACCTTCTTCTTGGTTGTCAGGCGCGAGTCGTTTTCGCCGGTGTAGGAGGAATAGAGATACGGAATATAGGTGCCGGTATGCAGCGTGTCTACCATGCGGAAGACAGGGACAATCCCATGATCCTTACGGGCACGGCAAACGGCCAGCTCATCCGTCTCCCACAAACGGGCAATATATTGGTCAGAGAAGCCCATCTTCTTGGCGGCCTTCAGTAGCTCTACCGAGCCGACATTTTCACGCAATGCCTGCTCCATATCCACAATGCGCTTGAAGGATTTAAGGAAATAGGGTGTGATCTTGGTAACGTTATGAATAGTCTCAAGCGAGGTGCCAAGACGCATCAGCTGCGTAACGGCAAAGATATTATCCGCGCGGAACTCGGAGAGATAATCGAGCAGCTCGCTCTCGCTCATGCCGTCAAACTTGGGAAGATACAGGTGGCAAACGCCGATCTCCAGCGAACGAACCGATTTGAGCACGCACTCCTCAAGATTAGAGCCGATGCCCATGACCTCACCCGTTGCCTTCATCTGTGTGCCGAGCAGGTTGGGGGCAGAGGCAAATTTATCAAACGGGAAACGCGGGAACTTGGCTACGATATAATCGAGACGAGGCTCGGTAGAGCCCTTACCACCGGCAACGTTGATCTCATCCAGTGCCATGCCGACAGCGATCTTGGCAGTCACACGGGCAATGGGATAGCCGCTGGCCTTGGAGGCAAGCGCAGAGGAACGGGAAACGCGGGGGTTCACCTCGATGAGGTAATATTCGCTCGTTTCGGGGTTGAGCGCGAACTGCACATTACAGCCGCCCTCGATCTTGAGCTCACGAATGATCTTGATGGCACTATCGTTGAGCATTTTCAGATCGTGGTCGTTCAGGGTCAGGATGGGAGCAACCACCATCGAGTCACCGGTGTGAACGCCAACGGGGTCAATATTCTCCATGCCGCAGATGGTGATGGCGCGGTCGGTAGAGTCACGCATGACCTCGAACTCGATCTCCTTATAGCCCTTTACGCTCTTTTCGATGAGCACCTGGTGAACAGGAGAAAGCTTGAAGCCGTTTCTTCCGATCTCGATCAGCTCTTCTTCATTGTTGGCAAAGCCGCCACCCGTGCCGCCAAGCGTGAAGGCAGGGCGCAGAACGACCGGATAGCCGATGCGAGCAGCAGCAGCCTTGGCCTCCTCCAGATCATAGGTGATCTCGGAGGGGATCGTGGGCTCCCCGATCGACTGGCAAAGCTCCTTAAAGAGCTCTCTGTCCTCGGCGCGCTCAATGCTCTCACTGGAGGTGCCGAGCAGCTCAACGTGGCATTCCTTCAATACGCCCTTCTTTTCCAGCTGCATGGCAAGATTCAAGCCTGTCTGGCCGCCAATGCCGGGAAGGATGGCATCCGGACGCTCATACCGCAGGATCTTGGCGATATACTCCAGCGTCAGGGGCTCCATATACACCTTGTCCGCAATGGTGGTATCGGTCATAATGGTGGCGGGGTTAGAGTTGACCAGCACAACCTCATAGCCTTCTTCCTTCAACGCAAGGCAAGCCTGCGTACCTGCGTAGTCGAACTCTGCAGCCTGACCGATTACGATCGGGCCGGAGCCGATAATCAGAATTTTCTTGATGTCCGTTCTCTTTGCCATAACAGCCTCCCTACAATTTGATATCTATATTTTATTTTTTATACACGATCTTGCCGTTCAAAACGGTCAGGTAATTGACACCAAGCAGCTTTTCCCCTGCATACGGTGTTGCCTTGCCGAGCGAAAGAAATTCATCCGGATTGACAGCAAATTCTTCATCCAGCCGCCAAAGCGAAAAGCTTTGATCCTCAGGAATGCCAAAGCGGCGGCGCGGTGCGGTGACAAGCAGCTCGATCAGCCGCTCACGAGACAGGATACCCGGCTTAACCAGATGGGTGTAAAGCACAGGCAGCGCGGTCTCAAGACCTACGATGCCAAAGGGGCTTTTTTCCAGCCCACGGGCTTTTTCGTCTGCTGCGTGCGGCGCGTGGTCGGTCGCGATCATATCAATCGTACCGTCCAAAATTCCCGCAAGCAGGGCTTCTCTATCTTCTTTTGCGCGCAGAGGCGGGTTCATTTTGAAGCGCCCCTCCTCACGCAGATCGTTTTCATCCATGGTCAGGTAGTGCGGCGCGGTCTCACAGGTCACATTCACACCTTCCCTTTTCGCGGCGCGAATCAGCGCAACGCTCTCCTTTGTCGAGATGTGGCAAACGTGATATGCACAGCCGATTCTTTTGACGAGAGCGAGATCACGCTCGATCTGCCGCCACTCACTCTCCGAGCAGATGCCGCGGTGGCCGTGTGCCTTGGCGTAGGCACCGTCGTGAATATAGCCACGGTTCAGGAGCGAATTGACCTCGCAATGCGCCACGATCATCTTTCCGAGTGCCTTGGCCTTCTCCATCGCTGCGGCCATCATCTCATCGCTTTGTACGCCACGCCCATCATCTGAAAAGCCGATGGCAAGAGGAGAAAGGCCCTCCATATCCGAAAGCTCACGGCCGCCCTCACCTACCGTAATGGCGGCGTAAGGATAGACGGCGATCACCGCATCTCGCGCGATGATATCTAGCTGCGCCTGGATATGCTCCGTCGAGTCGGGCACGGGGTTAAGGTTGGGCATGGTGCAAACGGCAGTGTAGCCGCCGCGCGCTGCTGCGCGGGAACCGTTATAAACAGTGCCCTTATACGAAAAACCCGGCTCGCGAAAATGCACATGCACATCACAGAAACCGGGTAAAACAGTATATTCATGGTCGGAAAGGTCGATATTTTGCGAGGCCAAAAAAGCCTCTGCCGCAGAAAAAGAGGCTGTATCCTGCATGGTGAATTTGTTCAGCTTAGCCATTGTTCATACTCCTCTCTTTACTCTTCTTCCATAATGGAAATATATACGCCCCCCTCGCCGTCACACTCCTCCAGCATCACGGCAATGCGCTCATTTTGCGCGGTGGGCACGTTTTTACCGACATAATCGGGGCGAATGGGCAGCTCACGGTGACCACGGTCGATCAGCACGGCCAGTTGAATGGCCTTTGGCCGCGAATGGGAAAAGATCGCCTCCATGGCTGCGCGCACGGTGCGGCCGGTATAAATCACATCGTCTACCAAAATGACAGTTTTATCGCGCACATCACACGGGATATGACAATCAATGGCGGCAGCCTGCTTTTCCTCCACCGAAAGATCATCGCGGTGGCGGGTGATATCCAAAAGGCCGACAGGCACCTTCACGCCCTCAAACCGCTCAATGTTGGCCGCCAGCATACGAGAAAGCGGCACACCACGGCTCTTAACACCGAGCAAGCAAATGTCACCGGCCCCCTGGTTGCGTTCAATGATCTCGTGTGTAATGCGTGCCATGGCGCGACTAACGCCCGTGCTATCCATAATCTCTGCTTTTTTCTTCATCGCGGGAACCCCCGTTTATAACAAAAAATCTTGCCGAAAACGACAAGATCATCCAAAAAGAGTGCCCCTACCTATAGTACGGGCTTATATGGAGAAATCTTGTCGATCTCACGGTACCGACTTAAAGATCACGTTGTCGTTATTATAGCATAAAGCGCATTTTTTGTCAAGAGATTTTCCCACTTTCGCGTATAAAAATTATCCCCCATTTTCGTGAAAAAATGGGGGATATTGAACAATTAGAACAAACCGGAGATCTTGCCGTTTTCGTCAACGTCAATCTTCTCTGCCGCGGGAACCTTGGGCAGACCGGGCATGGTCATAATATCACCGGTCAAGGCAACGATAAAGCCGGCACCGGCAGACACCTTGACAGAGCGAACGGTTACGGTAAAGCCTTCGGGTGCGCCCAGCTTGGTGGCATCATCCGAGAAGCTGTACTGCGTTTTTGCCATGCAGACGGGAATGCGATCAAAGCCGAGAGAGGCAAGACGATCAATCTCCTTCTTGGCAGCGGGTGCAAAATTCACGCCTACACCGCCGTATACACGGGTAACGATGGCACGGATCTTATCCTCAATGGTCGCATCCAGCTCATAGCTGAAGGAGAAATCATTCTCCTGCTCGCAAAGACGGACAACCTCCTCCGCCAGAGCCATGCCGCCCTTGCCGCCATCAGCCCAAACGGTAGACAGAACAACATTCACACCAAGTGCGCGGCACTTCTCAATCACCAGCTCGATCTCCTTATCGGTATCGGTCGGGAAACGGTTAACAGCGACCACGCAAGGCAGCTTATATACGTTCTTAATGTTGGAAACGTGACGGAGCAGGTTCGGGATACCGGCCTCAAGAGCCTCAAGATTCTCGTTGCCGAGCTCGGTCTTGGGCATGCCGCCGTGCATCTTGAGAGCGCGAACGGTAGCAACCATCACAACCGCGCTGGGGCGCAGACCCGCGTAGCGGCACTTGATATCAAGGAACTTCTCTGCACCGAGGTCAGCACCAAAGCCTGCCTCGGTAACGGCATAGTCACCCAGCTTCATGGCCATTTTGGTAGCGATAACAGAGTTACAGCCGTGTGCGATGTTGGCGAAGGGGCCGCCGTGTACAAAAGCAGGGGTACCCTCCAGGGTCTGAACGAGGTTCGGCTTCAGGGCATCCTTCAAGAGAGCTGCCATCGCGCCGACAGCACCCAGCTCACCGGCGGTAACCGGCTTTTCGTCATAGGTATAGCCTACTACGATGCGGGAAAGACGCTCTTTGAGGTCATTGATGGAGCTGGCCAGGCAGAAAACCGCCATGATCTCGGAGGCAACGGTGATATCAAAGCCATCCTCGCGGGGCGTGCCGTTGACACGGCCGCCAAGACCATCGGTCACAAAACGCAGCTGACGGTCATTCATATCAACGCAGCGCTTCCAAGTGATGCGGCGAGGATCAATGTTCAGGCGGTTGCCCTGGTAGATGTGGTTATCCAGCATAGCAGCAAGCAGGTTGTTTGCGGCACCAATGGCGTGGAAGTCACCGGTGAAGTGGAGGTTGATATCCTCCATGGGAATGACCTGTGCATAGCCGCCGCCTGCAGCACCACCCTTCACGCCGAACACCGGGCCAAGGGAGGGCTCACGAAGAGCAACCACAACATTTTTGCCAATACGGCTCAGGCCGTCTGCAAGACCGATCGTGGTGGTCGTCTTCCCTTCGCCTGCAGGCGTAGGGGTGATAGCGGTAACCAGAATCAGCTTGCCATCCTTACGGGTGGACTCGTTGAGCAGCGCATAGTCTACCTTTGCCTTATAACGGCCATACTGCTCCATGTACTTTTCATCAACGCCTGCCACCTTTGCAATCTCGGTGATCGGCTTCATTTCGGTTGCCTGTGCAATTTCAATATCGGAAAGATATGCCATAATTATGTAACCTCCTTAAAGTAACGAACGGCAGATTCAAACATCTTCATATCGAAGACACCGTCCACATTTTTGTATAGACCCTTGCCAATACGCTCACTGTGACCCATCTTACCAAAGACACGGCCATCCGGCGAGGTAATACCCTCGATCGCGTAGGTGGAATTGTTCGGATTATAGCGGATATCATCGGTAGCGTTGCCGGAAAGATCGACATACTGCGTCGCGATCTGACCGTTGGCAACCAACTGTCGTACAACCTCCTCAGACGCGAGGAAGCGACCTTCACCGTGCGAGATCGGTACTGTGTAAACATCCCCCACATTGGTGGCGGACAGCCAAGGCGACTTGTTGGATGCGATGCGCACGCGAACCAGCTTGGACTGGTGGCGGGAAATGGTGTTGAAGGTCAGCGTGGGGCAATTTTCATCGGTATCGATGATCTTGCCGTACGGCACAAGACCAAGCTTCACAAGTGCTTGGAAACCATTGCAAATACCGCACATCAGACCGTCGCGGCGATTCAGCAGATTATGGATCTCCTCACGAACAGACTCGTTGCGGAAGAAGGCCATAATGAACTTGCCCGAGCCATCCGGCTCGTCACCGCCGGAGAATCCGCCGGGAACGAAGACCATCTGCGATTTCTTCAGCTCCTCGGTAAACTGCTCAACGCTGCGAGAGATGCCGTCTGCGGTCAGGTTGTTGATGACGAAGATCTTCGCCTCTGCCCCTGCATCACGCATGACCTTAGCAGAATCATATTCGCAGTTGGTGCCCGGGAACACGGGAATGAGCACCTGCGGGCGGGCAACACGAACAGCGGGCGCCACGCGCTTCTCTGCGGGTGCGCTGAAGGTCTCGATCTGCTTGTTCTCCTTCTTCTCGGCACAGGGATAAACGCCCTCAAGGCGTCCCTCATACAGCTCGGCAAGCGAGCACAGACACAGCCTTTCTTCACCGTAAGCAATGGCATTGTCATCGGTTACGTAACCAACGGTCAGACCGTCAACATCGGCGTCTGCCGCCACCTCAAGAAGGAAGGAGCCGTAGCAGTAGCCAAAGATATCGGAAAGAAACAGGCCGTTTTCATAGCGGAAGCCAAAGCCGTTACCAATGCCCATCTTATAAATCGCCTCTGCCACGCCACCGTAGGTAGGCGTATACGCGGAGAGAACCTTGCCCTCACGCATCAGCGTGGTCACGCGATTATAAAGAGAAATCAGAGACTTAACGCAAGGCAGACCGTTTTCAAGATAGTCCGGCTTGAGTAACACAACGCGGCTGCCTGCCTGTTTGAATTCACCCGTGATGACCTCGTCGGTCTTGCCGGTGGTTACGGCAAAGGAGACAAGCGTGGGCGGAACATCCAGATCCTCAAACGAGCCGCTCATC
Organism: Clostridia bacterium; assembly: GCA_017462545.1. Taxonomy (GTDB): domain Bacteria; phylum Bacillota; class Clostridia; order Oscillospirales; family CAG-272; genus UBA1740. Next base: position 31,202 of record JAFTQX010000039.1, on the reverse strand, counting down.
GAGTCCTTACCGCCGATGGCGGCAATACCGAGATCAAGCTGTGCACGGAAGCCGCCGAGCAGCGCCGCAAGCGGCTTGCCCCAACGGGCAGGATCCTTACCGGGCTTTTCAAAATATTCCTGGAAGGTGAGGTACACATCCTCAAAGGAGGCACCTGCCGCGATTAGCTTGGAAACACTTTCTACAACAGCGAGGTAAGAGCCATGATAGGGGCTCTTTTCAGCAATAAAGGGGTTATAGCCCCAGGACATATAGGAGCAGGTATCGGTGTGCTTTTCTTCCACCGAGATCTTATGCACCATGGCCTGGATGGGAGTCTACTGATGCTTACCGCCAAAGGGCATCAGCACCGTGCCTGCGCCGATGGTAGAGTCAAACCGCTCGGAGAGGCCGCGCTTGGAGCAGACGTTGAGGTCGCTCATCAGCGCACGGTAGCCGGTTGCAAAGCTTGCGGGGGCTGCCTTGGAATAATCCTCGATTTTGGCGGGAGCAATGTCGATATGCTTCTCTGCACCATTGGAATTCAGGAACTCGCGAGAGATATCCACAATGGTTTTGCCATTCCAATGCATACGCAGGCGGGGCTCCTCGGTCACATGGGCAACCACGGTAGCCTCCAGATTTTCAGAAAGCGCCAATGCCATGAAGCGGTCAACATCCTTGGCTTCAACCACGACAGCCATTCTCTCCTGCGATTCGCTGATCGCAAGCTCGGTGCCGTCAAGACCTTCATATTTTTTCGGCACGGCATTGAGGTTGATATCAAGACCGTCTGCCAGCTCACCAACGGCAACCGACACACCGCCGGCACCGAAGTCGTTACAGCGCTTGATCATGCGGCAGGCCTCGGCATTGCGGAAGAGGCGCTGCAGCTTTCTTTCCTCGGGGGCGTTACCCTTCTGCACCTCGGCACCACAGGTCTCGAGAGAGGAAAGGGTATGCTTTTTGGAGGAACCGGTTGCACCGCCACAGCCATCACGACCGGTACGGCCACCCAGCAGAATGACCACATCGCCATCCTCGGGACGCTCGCGGCGCACATTTGCAGCGGGAGCGGCGGCAATAACCGCACCAATCTCCATACGCTTGGCGGCATAGCCATCGTGATACAGCTCATCTACCATACCGGTAGCAAGACCGATCTGGTTACCGTAGGAGGAATAGCCTGCGGCAGCCGTTTGTACGATCTTTCTCTGGGGCAGCTTGCCCTTGATGGTCTCGGAAACAGGCTTGGTAGGATCGGCAGCACCGGTCACACGCATAGCGGCGTAAACATAGGAGCGGCCGGAAAGCGGATCACGGATCGCGCCGCCAATACAGGTAGCAGCACCGCCAAAGGGCTCGATCTCGGTGGGGTGGTTATGCGTTTCGTTTTTGAAGAGGAGCAGCCACGGCTCTTTTACGCCGTCAACCTCTACCTCCATCTTGACGGTACAAGCGTTGATCTCTTCGGATTCATCCAGCTTATCCAGCTTGCCTGTTTTCTTGAGATAACGACCGGCAAGCGTGGCAATATCCATCAGGTTCTCCGGCTTGGTTCTGCCAAGCTTGGCGCGAACGGCACGGTATTCCTCATAGGCCTCCTCAAGCAGCTTGTCCTCAAAGCGGACGCTATCAATGGTGGTGCCAAAGGTGGTATGGCGGCAGTGATCCGACCAATAGGTATCGATCATGCGAACCTCGGTGATGGTGGGATCACGCTTCTCGGTGCGGAAATAGTCGCGGCAGAAGCGGATATCATCAAGATCCATGGCCAAGCCATACTGTGCAATAAAGGCAGAAAGGCCCTCATCATCCAGCTCAAGGAATCCATCCAGCGTGGCAACCGCCTCGGGGATCTCATACTGTGCAATCAGCGTTTTCGGCAGATCAAGCGAGGCCTCACGCGCCTCAACGGGGTTGATGACGTATTTCTTGATCTCAAAAAGATCCTTCTCCGACAAGTCGCCACCAAGCGCATATACCTTGGCGGTGCGGATGGTAGGACGCTCACCGCAGGAGATGATCTGAATGCATTGTGCGGCCGAATCAGCGCGCTGGTCAAACTGACCGGGCAGATACTCAACGGCAAAAACCGTATCGTTGCCAACCGACAGCTCACGCGTGACGGTATCCAGCTGCGGCTCAGAGAAGACGGTATGGACAGCCTCCTCAAACAGCTTGTCCGCAATGTTTTCTACATCATAGCGATTGAACAGGCGAACAGAGGTCAGCGAGGTAATGCCGAGCAAGTTGCGCAGCTCGGAGAGGAGTGCGCTTGCCTCATGGGCGAGGCCTTCCTTTTTTTCTACAAAAATTCTGTAAACCATTCGTTATCCTTTCATTTTCCGGCACGAAGGGCTCTTTGCCCGATGTCATGACGATAGTAGGCGTTATCAAACGAGACCTTTGCCACATTGGCATAGGCAGCATCAATCGCACAGGAAAGCGTATCTGCCACGGCAGTAACGCCCAGCACACGGCCGCCGCTTGTCAGCAGCTGCCCTGCTTTTTCTTCCGCTCCTGCAACAAACACACCATCTGCGACCTCTGCGGGAATGGTGATCGGATAGCCTTTTTCATAGGCGGTGGGATAGCCCTTTGAGGCCATGATGACGCAGCAAGCGTGGCGAGAGGCAAAGCGCACCTCGCAATCTGCCAGTGTCTCATTGGTAACCGCTTGCATCACGGTCAGAAGGTCACTTTCCAGCAAGGGGAGCACAACCTGGGTTTCTGGATCACCAAAGCGGCAGTTATACTCAATCACCTTGGGGCCGTTCGGTGTCAGCATGAGACCAAAATAGAGACAGCCCTTGAAGGGACGCCCTTCGGCGTTCATGGCGTTGACCGTAGGCAGGAAGATGGTATCGCGGCAGATCGCAGCGATCTCATCGGTATAGTAGGGGTTGGGAGCTACCGTGCCCATACCGCCGGTATTCAGGCCGGTATCGTTATCCCCTGCCCGCTTGTGATCCATAGAGGAAACCATGGGCACAACCGTTTTGCTATCGGTAAAGGCAAGCACAGAAACCTCCGGGCCTGTCAAGAACTCTTCGATCACGATGTGATCGCCGCTCTTGCCAAAAACCTTATCCTGCATCATCGAGCGAACGGCATCCTTTGCCTCGTCTCTCGTAGCGGCAATGATAACCCCCTTGCCAAGGGCAAGGCCGTCTGCCTTGATAACGGTGGGGATGGGCGCATCCTCTAAATAAGCAAGCGCCTGATCCATATCATCAAAGACTTCGTACGCGGCGGTGGGGATATTATATTTTTTCATTAAGTTTTTGGAGAAGACCTTGCTGCCCTCAATGATCGCCGCGTTGGCGCGCGGGCCAAAGCACGGAATGCCCTGCTCCTCCAGCGCATCTACTGCGCCAAGCACGAGCGGATCGTCAGGCGCGACGATGGCATAGTCGATCTTTTTCTCAACAGCAAAGGCGACAATGGCGGGAATATCCTTGGCACCAATCGGCACACAGGTCGCATCCGCCGCGATACCACCGTTGCCGGGGAGCGCGTAGATCTCCTCGACGCTCTTGTTTTCTTTTATCTTTTTGATGATGGCGTGCTCACGCCCGCCACCACCGACAACCATTATCTTCATGGTACGCACCTATTTGGATTAGTGGTGGAAGAGACGCATGCCGGTGAAGGAGAGAGTCATGCCGTACTTGTTGCAGCAATCGATGACGGCATCATCGCGGATAGAACCGCCGGGCTCGGCAATGTACTTAACACCGCTCTTCTTGGCACGCTCGATATTATCGCTGAACGGGAAGAAGGCATCAGAGCCGAGAGCAACGCCATCGATGGTGGCAAGGTAAGCCTTTGCCTCTTCATCGGTCAGCGGCTCGGGCTGGCTCGTAAAGTACTTCTGCCAGTTGCCGTCTGCGCAAACATCCTCTTCGTTCTTGTTGATATAGCCGTCAATGACATTGTCGCGATCGGGGCGGCCAAGGGTCTCCTTGAAGGGCAGGTTCAGCACCTTATCATACTGGCGCAGGAACCAGGTATCTGCCTTGCTGCCGGCAAGACGCGTGCAATGGATACGGGACTGCTGACCGGCACCAACGCCGATTGCCTGACCGTCTACGGCGAAGCAGACCGAGTTGGACTGGGTGTATTTCAGGGTAATGAGCGCGATAATGAGGTCGCGCACAGCACTCTCGGGCAGGTCCTTGTTCTCGGTTACGATATTGGCAAGCAGCTCACGGTTGATCTCAAAGTTATTTCTACCCTGCTCAAAGGTAATGCCGTAAACCTCCTTGTGCTCGATGGGAGCGGGAACGTAGTTCGGGTCGATCTCTACGATGTTGTAGTTCCCCTTTCTCTTGCTCTTAAGGATCTCCAGTGCCTCGGGCTCATAGCCGGGGGCAATGATACCGTCGGAAACCTCGCGCTTGATCATCTGCGCGGTGGTTACGTCGCAAACGTCGGAGAGGGCTACCCAGTCACCAAAGGAGCACATACGATCCGTGCCGCGAGCGCGAGCATAAGCACAAGCGAGAGGAGACTCATCGAGCCCCTCAATGTCATCTACAAAGCAAGCCTTCTTCAGCTTATCGGAAAGCGGAATGCCAACAGCCGCCGAGGTGGGGCTGACGTGCTTAAAGGAGGTGACGGCGGGCAGACCAAGCGCCGCCTTCAGCTCCTTGACGAGCTGATAGGAGTTGAATGCGTCCAAGAAGTTGATATAACCGGGACGACCGCACAGGATCTTGATGGGCAGCTCTTCGCCGTTTGCCATGTAGATCTTGGAGGGCTTTTGGTTGGGGTTACAGCCGTATTTCAGTTCAAATTCTTTCATTGATGCATTCCTCGCTTATTTATTTTTGTTAATCATGCGATTTTCAACCTCGCCGGTCGCAAGGTCGGTATAACGTACATACAGGGAAATTTTATTATCGGCATTCAGCGCATCCCAAAGGGAGTTCGTGAAGTAGTCGATATCATCGGGAATGATGACGCGCTCCGGCTCTCCCTGGAAGGTGGGGATGGGATTGCCATCACACACATAGGTGTGAATGAAGTGGCCAAGGCCGGGGAGTGCGGCATAGGAGAAGGTATAGCGGTTGCAGGCTGTACCCTCGGGGTCAGCACTCTTGAGAATGCTCATATCGTAGGTAAAATCGTTATCTGCAAAGGTCAGCATACCGCTGATGCGGGGGGTGAGGTTGGGCGCATCCGGCTCAAATTCACGAGCGGTGAGCGCGCAGGAGAAGGACTTTCCTGCGGCAAGGCCATTGTAAATGGTATCGGTCTGGTCGCCGTTGGTCACGATGAGCTTGTTCTCATACTGACGGATAGCGGCATAGATGATGAGGCTGGGATCCTCGACGCGAGAAACGTCAAACGGCTCGGTAAACACTTCACCGTTCTTTTCGGTAAAGATACGGTTGCGGCTGTTGCTGCTTCTGCCCATGATAAAGTAGGCGGTTGCGGCCTTTTTGCCATCGGCTGTCTTGCCGATCACGATGCCGCGGCCAACATAGGCATTATCGCGGATCAGGGTGGCAATGTCATGAATTTCGTAAATATTCATTCTCTTTTTCCTTTCTTTGCCGGAGGAGCTAGCCTCCACGTATTCTTCTTACTTCTCTGCCATCAGTTCGGCCGAAACCTTCTCGACCGCAGCGGGCAAGATTTTCCATTCTGCCAGGCGCATAACGCGCTTTTGGAGTATTTCGGGCGTGTCACCCTCTCGGATGGCAACCGCCTTTTGCATAATGATGCGTCCGCCATCCGGCACCTCGTTAACAAAGTGAACCGTAGCACCGGTCACCTTGACGCCGTAGGAGAGCGCAGCCTCATGCACGCGCAGGCCGTAAAAGCCCTTGCCGCAGAAGGAGGGAATGAGGGAAGGATGGACATTGATAATTCTTTCGGGGTAGGCACTTGTAAAACGCTCGCTGAGGATGGCCATAAAGCCGGCCAGCACGATCAGATCAATCTGGTTCTCGGAGAGGAGCGCCATGATGCGATCTTCAAATGCCTCTTGCGAGGGACACTCTTTTTTCAACACCACAGCCGTAGGAATACCGGCATCAGAGGCGCGCACAAGAGCGTAGGCATCTGCCTTATTGGCAATGACCAGCTCGATCTTTCCGCTCGTCAGCTTCCCTTCTCGCTCCGCCTTGATCATGGCACCGAGATTGGTACCGCCCCCCGAGACGAGCACGGCAATGCGTGCCTTTCTCATAGGATCACCTTGTCCTCAGAGCGGACGATCTTACCGATCACATAGGCATCCTCGCCGTTTGCGTGCAGGATTTCCAGCGCGCGATCAACATCCTCGGGGGCAACCACCACGCTCATACCAACGCCCATGTTGAAGGTGTTGAACATATCTCTTTCGCTGATGTTGCCGGTCTTGGCAAGCAGATCAAAGATGGGCAGGATACGAATATCCTTTTTATCGATCTTCACGCCGAGGCCATCGGGAATAGAACGAGGCATGTTCTCATAGAAGCCACCGCCTGTGATGTGGGAAACGCCCTTGACCTTAACCTCCTTGAAGAGGGCGAGCATGGGCTTTACATAGATCTTGGTGGGGGTGAGCAGCGTCTCGCCGAGAGACTTGCCGCCAAGGGCTTCAACAGGAGCCTTCAGATCACAGTTCTCTACATCAAAGACACGACGAACAAGCGAGAAGCCGTTGGAATGCACACCAGAGGACGGCAGTGCGATCATCACATCGCCTTCCTTCATGCTGCTCTTATCAATCACCTGATCGCGGTCTACGATACCAACCGCAAAGCCGGCCAGATCATATTCATCAATCGGGTAGAAGCCGGGCATTTCTGCCGTCTCGCCACCGATGAGCTCGGCACCCGACTGCACACAGCCCTCAGCAACGCCGCCAACGATATCTGCAATCTTCTCGGGCACATTCTTGCCGCAAGCAATATAGTCGAGGAAGAAAAGGGGCTTGGCGCCGCAGCACAGCACGTCGTTCACGCACATGGCCACAAAGTCGATACCAACCGTATCATGCTTGTCCATCAAAAACGCAAGCTTCAGCTTGGTACCTACGCCATCGGTGCCCGAAACAAGAACAGGGCTCTTATAACCGGTAAGGTCAAGCGCAAAGAGTCCACCAAAGCCTCCGATATCGGTAGCCTTACCGTTTGCCATGGTGCGGGCAATGTGCTTTTTCATCAATTCAACAGCCTTGTATCCGGCGGTAATATCTACGCCCGCTGCTGCGTAACTATCGGATTTGGATTGCATATTCATCTTTTCATTTCCTTTCGTAGTCCTATTCTTCAATTATTCCTTGCCGTTCCAGCAATAGGTACAAAGCTTGCAGGGCTCGATGCCGATAGAACGGATAACCCCTTCAAGCGACTGAAAATCAAGCGAGGCGAGGTGCAGCTTTTCACAAATCGCACGGCGCATATTCTTTCCACGCTCGGTCGATCCATCGCTGTATTCCTCAATATGGTTAAAGCCCTCTTCCCCTTCCAGCTCCATAATGGTACGGCGGGCAATCAGCTCCATATCACTGGTTGCGCGAGAGAAATTCAGATATTTACAGCCATACATGATAGGGGGGCAGGCAGAGCGCATATGTACAGATTTTGCACCGCTGTCATAGAGGAATTCGACCGTCTCGCGCATTTGCGTGCCGCGCACGATAGAATCATCAACGAACAGCAGGTTCTTATCCACGATCAGCTCGGGAACGGGGATCTGCTTCATCTTGGCGATCTTATTGCGATCTACCTGCTTAGCAGAGGTAAAGCTGCGCATCCAAGTGGGTGTGTATTTAATAAAGGGACGTGCAAAGGGGATGTCACTTTTAGAAGCGTAGCCGATCGCGTGGGGTGTGCCCGAATCCGGAACGCCGCTGACGCAATCAACGCCCTCAGCATTGCCGAGTGCCGCATCATTTTCCGCAAGGATCGCACCGTTGCGATACCGCATAGCCTCTACATTGACCCCCTCATAGGTAGCGGCAGGATAACCGTAGTAGCTCCAAAGAAAGGCACATATACGCATTTCCTTACCGGGAGGGGTGAGCTGAACCATCCCATCCGGAGAAAGCTCGACGATCTCGCCGGGGCCAAGCTCGCAATGAATAACATAATCCAGTTTTTCGCAAGCAAAGGATTCAAACGTGACGGCGTAGCCGTCCTCATTTTTGCCAATCAAAACCGGCAAGCGACCAAGCCGGTCGCGTGCGGCGATGATATGACCATCCTCCTTCAAAATCACGATGGTCATTGAACCATCAACCACCTCACCGACAAAACGAATGCCTTCGGCAAAGCTGGGCTTGGTGCTGATCAGCGCAGCCACCAGCTCGGTCGTATTGACCTCGCCACCCGTCATGGCATTGAATTGACCGCCGCCATCCTCGAGATAGGTACAGATCAGTTCCTCTTTATTACGGATGAGACCAACCGTGCCAATGGCAAACTTACCAAGGCGCGAGCGAAGCAGCAGCGGCTGCGGGTCTGAATCGCTGATACAGCCGATGGCCGCTGTGCCGGTCATTTCTTCAAAGACATGCTCAAATTTGGTGCGGAACGGTGAATTCTCAATATTATGAATCACACGCTGCAGACCACGCGCAGGATCATAGGCGGCAAGACCGCCGCGACGCGTGCCGAGATGCGAGTGATAATCGGTTCCGAAAAACACATCCGTCAAGCATTCCTTGCGCGATGTGATACCGAAAAAGCCTCCCATTGTTCCCCCTTGTTTTGCAAGAAAAATGTGTGTGAATTAAGCGAAAAAGAGTTTCGAGAGTGTCATAGGATCAATATACTGACCGTCCTTGTAGACGCGCATGTTACCGGAGGCAATCTCATCGATCAGCATAACATTTCCGTCCTTATCGTAGCCAAACTCAAACTTGATGTCATACAGAACAAGGCCCTTCTCTTTCAAATCGTCTGCAACGATCTGGGTGATCTGCTGCGTCATCACCTTAATAGCGTCATACTGCTCAGCCGTCATAACACCGAGATCAACGAGACCGTCCTTGGTTACCAGCGGATCACCCTTTTCATCATTCTTAAAGGTGGTCTCTACATAAGCGGGAAGGTCTGCGCCCTCTTCGATATAGTCGCTGTAGCGGCGGTAGAAGCTACCAACAGCCTTATGACGGCAAATGACCTCAAGGCCCTTACCAAATGCCTTGGCAGGAAGAACCTCCATGGTGGTATCGGCCAGGTTGGCGCTGACATAGTGCGTCTTAATGCCGGCAGCATTGACCTTCTCAAAGAAATAGATGGACATGCGCAGATTGACATCGCCTACGCCCTCAATGGTCAGCCCGACAGAGTTCTCACCGGGATCAAACACACCGTCCTTGCCGGTGCAATCGTCCTTAAACTTCAGCAGGTAGTTGCCGTTTTCAAGTGCGTAAACATTTTTAGTTTTTCCGGTGTAAACGAGTTCCATGGTTGTTTCTCCTTTTTTATATTACAAATTTTTATAATCAGTGGTTAAGCTCTGCGGCGATCTTGGCGTCTTTTTCAAGCACCTTTGCCCTGTCCGCCTCACGGCGGGCTGCCAGCTTGTCTGCCAGCTCGTCATCCGAAAGCGCCAAGATCTCGGCAGCAAGCAAAGCGGCATTGACCCCTCCGTTAATAGCTACAGTTGCCACGGGAATACCGGAGGGCATCTGAACTGTTGAAAGGAGGGCGTCAATGCCGTCAAGATTAGAGGACTTGCAGGGGATGCCAATGACAGGCAGCGTGGTAGCGGCTGCTACGGCACCTGCCAGATGTGCGGCCATACCGGCTGCGGCGATCATGACACCAAAGCCGTTTGCGCGTGCCTCGCGAGAGAAGCGAGCAGCCTCCTCCGGCGTTCTGTGCGCAGAATATACGTGTACCTCATACGGGATAGAAAGAGACACCAGGGTGTCTACGGTTTTTTGCACGATCGGCAGATCGCTGTCGCTGCCCATCAAAATACCGACTTTTTTCATGGTGATACCAGCCTTTCCAAATATTTTTATTCAGATTCCTGCGCGCGCCGAAAATGAAAAAAGGCGCACTTATTCCGCAAATGAAATAGGTGTGCCCAGACGGTCGGCATATGACAGATCTTTGCTCCACTGTGGTAACCCACAATTATCCGTCAGGCGCAAAAACCTCTAAAACCAAATCACGATGATATTGTACCACATCTGTGGCGAAATGTCAAGCATATTTTTCGACAAGTTGCCTTGTCTTTTTTGCCAAAAAATTATACCCTCTCCGCTTCTTTTTTTGACAAAATGAAAGGAGGCCGCGCAGAACGCACAGCCCTCTCTCTTTTCAAAGGTCTTACAGCCCTTTGTGAATCCTTTTCATATTCTCGCAGTTGCGCACGGCACTATCACGGATAAAGTCAAAATCCGCGCCTGCGGTGATCATATCGGCCCCCAGATCATGCCAATGCTGAATGATCTCGCTTGTATAGCCGGCGGCAGCCACCATGGCATATTTGCCGTTTTTATGCAATTTTTCAATGGTGGAGCGAATGACCTCGGTCATCCTTTCGCCATACACATCACCAAGGCAGTCATAAGAGCCGGAGAGATCGCACGGGCCAAACACATAGCCATCGATATATTGGTTTTTCATGATCTCGTCCAGATTTTCCACCGTCTCGCGGTGCTCGATCTGAACAAAGCGGGCAATCCCCTCCACGCTCTCCTTCGCATAGGCCATAGAATCCTTAAAACCATAGTCACAGGCATTGCGCGGGCCAAAGCCACGGTTACCGTGCGGCGGATACAGGGTGGAGGCGATCAGGCGATTGGCCTCCGCCGCCGTTTTGACCATCGGGAAAATGATGCCGTCCACGCCCATCTCCAAAATCTTTTTGGTGGCAGTCAGATCATCCTGCGAGGCGCGAACGACCACAGGGGTGCCGGTTGCCTTCAGGGCGATCACATGCCCCAGCAGCGTTTCGTAGGACATACAGGCATGCTCAGTGTCTACCCAAACATAGTCATAGCCGGCAAGGCCTGCGATCTTGACGCTGACGATATCGGTCATTTCGACATACATACCGATCAGTTTTTCTTTATTTCTCATGTTTTGTGACAGCATAGCAGACACTCCTTATCGTGATATAGGTATTATAATACATCACGCTCTGCTTTGCAATGGCACAATCGGACACAAAACCGCCTAAATTCGGACACCGGATATCAGCACTGACGCATCAGACGCAGATAGAATTCTACCGACTCGCCGATCGTTTCTAAGCGAATTCGCTCATTATGACCGTGAATGGTGCCGCGCTCCTCATTGGTCAGTGCCATGGCGGAAAACCGGTACACATGGTTGGAAATTCTGCCATAGTGACGGCTATCCGAGCACTGCATCATCAGATAGGGTGTCACAATACACCCGGGCCATGTGGCCGCTACGGCGGTAGCGACCTTATCCCATGCGGGGCAATCGGTCTCGGAAATGGGGCTGGGATTGGTTCCTTGGATTTTGCTGATTTCCACCATGGGATCGTTGACCGTTTTGCGCAGGTAGGCAAGCCCTCCGTCCACGGTATCAGCAGGATTGAGACGGATGTTAGAGACCATGCTTGCCTCGGGCGGAATGACATTATTGGCATTGCTCCCCTCCATACGGGTAAAGGCAACCGTGGTACGCATGAGGGCGTTAAGATCACCGCCCGTCTTTTTACACAGGATATCCAGCACCCAAGAAAAACACCATAGGTTAGCAAAGATCATGCGATAAAGGAAGGTCGAGCGACGACCAAGCGTATCGAACATCTTGGCGACCGGATCGGTCAGATGCAGGGGAAAGGGATGATTTTCTACCGCGCAGCAGGCGCGCGACAGCACGCCAACCGGTGTATGCGGCTTGGGTGCGGAGGCGTGGCCGCCGTTTGATTTTGTCTTGTATTCGACGTCGATCATGCCCTTTTCAGCAATGCCGATCATGCCGCAAGCCCCCTTGACACCGGGGAACACATTCTCCACCACGGCACCGCCCTCATCGACAACAAGCGCAGGCGTGATGCCATGCTCCTCAAACCAATCGACGATATGCACAGCACCAGGGCCGTTGACCTCCTCCCCGCCTGAGAAGGCAAAATAGATATCCTTTTCGGGAACAAAGCCCTCGGCAATGAGGTGGTTCGCGGCAAAAAGCACGCCGTTCATGGTGACCTTGGTATCGAGAGTTCCTCTTCCCCACAGCACGCCATCCTCAATGATGCCGTCAAAGGGGGGCTTCTGCCAGCCCTCCTCCATCACAGGCACAACATCGTAGTGTGCCATCAGCACGGTGGGCTGCCCCTCCGTCTTACCCGTCCATTGAAACAGCAGGGCGCGGTCGGGAAGGCGGGTGAGCGTACAGGCCTCAAATACGTGTGGATAAAGCACGGGGAGCTTATCAATCAGCTTGGCAAACTCACCCTCGTCCTCCTCTGCGTGGTCGTAACGGGAGATCGTCTTGCAGACGACCAGCTCGCGCAGAGCATTGACGGCGGCATCACGGTCAAATTTCTCTTCCGTGATGGTGACGGGCGTTTCTTTTTTCGGCCGAAAGCGCAGAGTGCGGATGAACACGACAGCGAGAAACAAAAAAATAAGTGCAAGCAAAACGTAGAGTGCGATCATCTGGCGGCCTCCTTAAATGATTCCCTTCTTATACAAGATGCGTGCCACCAAAATGGTAAACAGCACGCCCACCGGCACCATGATCCCCACCGTGCTTGCATTCAAAGCAGGAACAAAAATGAAGAGCACCAGCATCAAAATCATCGGCGCAATAGAAAGCTTCAGATTTTTAGAAACGAACACCACCGCAAGGCCGCCAAAGAGAGCGGGCAGCAGCTGCGCAAAGGCCGCATTCAACGACTCGTGCGCAAGGATGGGGGTCAGCGGCACGATCAAGATCACACCGAGAATGATGATCAGCGTGGTCACGATGCTGGACACAGCAATTGAAATGGTGGAGATAATCTCCCCCTCCTCCGAATTGGCCTTCACGCCCGCTCTCTCCATGGCATCCAAGGCGCAGGGGAGCTTGAGGTTGGTGATGTTGCCTGTCACGAAGGAAAGATAGGCACCGCCCGCGCCCAGCATAGGCACATAGGCAAAGATCTCGATGATGCCAACGGCCCAATACATCGGCAGCACCGTGAGCATGGCACGAAGCATCGGCTCCCACTTGGGTGCTACGCCGTAAAGGAGACAAAGCGCAAAGGGAAAGGCGAGAATCAAAACGAACAGCGAAAGACCCCAGATGCGGCCATCCATATGAATCTGTTCAACAAAGGAACGATTGTTTTTCTTCATGATCTTCCCTCCTTATCCTAACCAATTGGTAAGCGGAATGGCAACAGCCATACCGCTGATGAGGCTGATGGGCAATGCATAATCGGTAATCCAACGGATGCGCAGCTTTTGCGAAAGCAGACCGCAGATCGCCATCACCACGGCCGAGGTCAGCATGACAAAAACGGGAATAAGCCCGGTCGTATTGCCGGAAAAGACGAGCGTTACATCGCAGAAGACATAGCCAAGGAAGGCCGAGATCATACCAAGGAACATGGCGTTGTTGAAGATCTCCGCCCAACGTTTATCCTTAGACTCGATCTTCAGCATGCCGCCCTGAATCTTTTTGGTAATCAGCGGTACCAGAAGCAAGCCGATGACAATACCCGTGGTCATCACGAAAGCAACGGTCACATAATCGGCGGCGTTGGCAATGGTTTGCTCCAGACCAAGTCCAAGCTCACGCAGCGCACTTTCTGCCGCGATGGTCTCATAAGAGAGCGAGCCGATAACAGACAAGCGCAACCACGGCAGCGGCACGCCAAGGCTCTTGGAAAGCGTAATGACGCCAACCAAAATCGAGATAGCGGGGGCAATGGTGAACACGATCGAGGAGGTGATGGTCTTGCGAATGATTGCTTTATCCATCCCCTTTTTCTTGGCATGGCTGAGTGCCCGCCAAAGGAAGAAGACAGACTGGCCAAGCACAGCCGCGATCAGAATGCCTACCATGACGAACAGGATAGGGCTATTAACACTGAATTCCATAAGATTCCCTTTCTAGTTTTTATTTATATATAGGATACCATTTTTTCGGAGTTTTGTCAATTCCCTGCACGATATCTGTAAAAAAACGCACATTTCTCTCAAGGCATTGACTTTTTTGGCACAGGATGTTACAATGAAAAAAACACCTGATGGGAGAAATGATATGATCAAAACGATCGAGCATGAGGTAGAATTTTGCGTGGTAGGCGGCGGTCTTGCCGGCATGTGTGCCGCCATTGCGGCAGCACGGCATGGGCATCGCGTAGCGCTGATCCAAGAAAGACCGGTGCTGGGCGGCAATGCCTCCAGCGAGATCCGCATGTGGGTCTGCGGCGCACAGGGCAAAAACAATCGCGAAACGGGCATCATTGAGGAAATCAATTTAGAGGCCATGTACCGCAATCCATACAAGCTGTACCCGGTGTGGGATAGCATTCTTTACGGCAAAGTAACGGCCGAGCCGAACATCACCCTGTTTCTCAACACGTCCGTCTGCGAGGCAGAGACGGTCGAAGGCGAAATCCGCTCTGTTACAGCGTGGCAGATGACCACGCAGACCTTCCACCGTGTGCGCGCCAAGCTGTTCGCCGATTGCTCCGGTGACAGCATTTTGGCACCGCTGACCGATGCGGCTTTTCGCGTTGGACGCGAGGCGAGAGAGGAATTTGGAGAAAAGACCTCTATTGAGACGGCCGACAAAAAGACAATGGGCATGTCCTGCCTTATCCAAGCAAGAAAAACAGACGAGGATATTGAATTTATTGCGCCCACATGGGCAAAAAAGCTGACCGACGAGGATATTGCGCGCCGCGCACCGCACATGGACAGCAGCGGCGAAAATTTCTGGTATCTGGAGCTTGGCGGCGACCGCGACTCGATCGGTGACACCGAGAACGTACGCGACGAGCTGGTGGCGCTCGCTTTTGGCTTTTGGGACTACTACAAGAACAGCGGCAAATTTCCGGGAGCGGAAAAGTGGCAACTTGATTTTCTTGGCTTTTTACCGGGCAAGCGGGAATCCCGTCGCATGGAGGGGCCGTATATCATGCACCAAGGGGACGTGCTCTCCGGTGGACACTTTGATGATGTGGTGGCCTACGGCGGTTGGCCACTCGACGACCACCATCCGGGCGGCTTTTACCATCTTGGCGCACCAAACGTGTGGGGCGACGTGGGCATTTACGGCATTCCCTACCGTGCGCTTTACTCACGCAACATCGGCAACCTGTTTTTTGCGGGGCGCAATATCAGCATGACGCACGCGGCCATGAGTTCTGCCCGCGTGATGATGACCTGTGCCGTGCTTGGTCAGGCTGTTGGTACGGCGGCCGCGCTGGCCTTGATGCATGAAACCTCACCTGCCGGCGTATATGCGTGCCATATTGAAGAGCTGCAGCAAAGCCTGCTGCGTGATGACTGCTTCCTTCCCTACCTTACCCGCAGAGTGGGCGCACCGACAAAGAGGGGCATTCCGTTTGGTTGTGAACATGCTGAAAATCTGCGCAATGGCCGCGACCGCAATCATCCCCTGTATGGCGACGGCGAGCAAGGTGTATATTTCCGCACAGGAGAGGAGATCGGCTACACCTTCACCACTCCCTGTGAGGTAAAAAATGCACACATTGTGTTTGACAGCGACCTTGATCGCACCACGCTACCGGGCGACAGCTGTGAGCAATATCACAGCATGCGTGCAAATATCACCCCGGAGTCTCCCAAAATGTGCGTACCAAAAACGCTGGTGCGTGATTACACACTGGCATGGGAAACGGCAGACGGCAAGCGCGAGACCAGAGAGATCACCGACAACATTCGCCGTATGAACGAAATTCCCGTAGGAAAGACCATCACGCGCATCTCGCTTATCCCACACCGCTTATGGGGCGAACGTGATGAGGTACATCTGTTCTCATTTGATTTATATTAAAACAAGCCCACCGTTCTGTGAACGGTGGGCTTGTTGCATTACAGCGTGGCAGCCATGACGGCCTTGATGGTGTGCATGCGGTTCTCTGCCTCGTCAAAGACGATGGACTGCTTGCTCTCAAACACCTCGTCGGTCACTTCCATGCAGGCAAGGCCGAATTTTTCATACACATCGCGGCCGATCTCGGTCTTGAGATCGTGGAAGGCGGGGAGACAATGCATAAAGCGGCACTGCTCGCCGGCGTTCTTCATGATCGCGCTTGTTACACGGTAGGGGGAGAGATCATGAATACGCTCCTCCCACACCTCGGCAGGCTCGCCCATAGAGACCCACACATCGGTATAGATGACATCGGCCCCCTTGGTCGCCTCCATCGGATCCTCACAGAAGGAAATGGTGGCACCCGTCTCCTTGGCAATCCCCTTGCAAGCAGCAACCAGATCGGCGTTCGGGAAATACTTATTGGGGGCGCAGGCAACGAAGTGCATGCCCATCTTGGCACAGCCAACCATCAGCGAGTTGCCCACGTTATAGCGCGCATCCCCCATGTAAACCAGCTTCACGCCCTTGAGGTGACCAAAATGCTCACGCACGGTGAGAAAGTCAGCCAAGATTTGCGTGGGGTGATACTCATTGGTCAGCCCATTCCAAACCGGAACGCCCGCATAAGCAGCCAGTTCTTCAACGATCTCCTGCCCGTAGCCGCGATACTCAATGCCGTCAAACATGCGACCGAGCACGCGGGCGGTATCAGCAATGCTTTCCTTCTTGCCGATCTGCGAGCCCTTGGGATCCAGATAGACGGGATGCATACCAAGGTCAGCCGCGGCCACCTCAAAGGCGCAACGCGTACGCGTGCTGGTCTTTTCAAACACCAGCGCGATATTCTTTCCTTCGCACAGGCGGTGCGGGATGCCAAGCTTCTTTCTTGCCTTCAGCTCGGCGGCCAGATCGATCAGCTCTCCGATCTCGGCGGGGGTAAAATCAAGCAGCTTCAAAAAGCTTTTGCCCTTCAACATATCCAAATTCCTCCTGAAAATCCAGCTATGCCCCGCACCGATGGCGCGGGGCAGCCTATCTTATTTCTTGTTTTTCGCGTCTACGATTGCCTGAACCTTGATCGGCAGACCGTAAAGGTTAATAAAGCCCTCAGAATCCTTCTGGTTATAATCACTTTCACCGAAGGTGGCGATCTCTTCACTATACAGAGAATAATCGCTCCATACGCCGGCATTGATCATATTACCCTTGTAAAGCTTCAGGCGAACCTTACCGGTTACATTTTCCTGCGTCTTATCGACAAAGGCAGAAAGTGCCTCACGCAGGGGGGTAAACCACTGGCCGTTATAAACCAGTTCAGCAAAGGTGATCGACAGCTTTTGCTTTTCGTGCAGCGTCATCTTATCAAGGCAGATGCTCTCCAGCACGCTGTGTGCCTTATACAGGATAGCACCACCGGGTGTCTCGTATACGCCACGGCACTTCATGCCAACGAGACGGTTTTCTACGATATCAAGAAGGCCGATGCCATTCTCGCCGCCCAGCTTGTTGAGGGCAAGAATAATCTCCTTGGCACTCATCTTCTGACCATCCAGCGCAACCGGGATACCCTTCTCAAACTCCAGCTCTACATAAGTAGGCTTATCGGGAGCCATGATAGGCGAAACGCCCATTTCGAGGAAGCCGGGCTTGTCGTACAGCGGCTCATTGCCGGTGTCCTCAAGATCCAGGCCCTCGTGGGACAGATGCCACAGGTTCTTATCCTTGGAATAGTTGGTTTCGCGATTGATCTTCAGCGGGATGTTGTGTGCCTCGGCATAGTCGATCTCTTCATCACGAGACTTGATCGACCACTCACGCCAAGGAGCGATAATGGGCATATTGGGAGCGAAATGCTTGATGGCCAGCTCAAAGCGCACCTGGTCATTCCCCTTGCCGGTGCAGCCGTGACAGATGGCATCTGCGCCTTCCTTCAGCGCGATCTCAACCAAGCCCTTGGCGATGCAGGGGCGCGCGTGGCTGGTGCCGAGCAGATACTCTTCATAGACGGCGCCCGCCTTCATGGTGGGGATAATATAGTCGTCTACGTATTCCTCGGTCAAATCCAGCACATAGAGCTTGGAGGCACCCGTTTTCAGCGCCTTCTCTTCCAGCCCTTCCAGCTCATCAGCCTGGCCGACGTTACCGGAAACAGCAACTACCTCACAGTTGTTGTAGTTTTCCTTCAGCCACGGAATGATGATGGATGTATCCAACCCGCCCGAATAAGCGAGGACAACTTTTTTAATATTCTCTTTGTTCATTGGTTTTTCCTCCGCGAATAAAAATTCTGAATTGTGTTTATTTATGCATTCATTATACACGTTTTTTTCAATTTGTCAAGGGGTTTTTGATAAATTTTATCAAGTTTTCAAAACTTTTCGGTTTTTTCTGCATATATTCCGATTTTTGTGAATATTTATTCGCATTTTATGCAAATGGCATCTTGGGAGGAGAAAGCGTTTGCCACAGCAGACTCCCCCAAAGGATGCAAAAAAGCCGCACCCAAGGGTGCGGCTTTTCGCAATTTCATTAGAAATCGAAGATGCTTGAGAGCTTATCGATCGCAAGCTCGTTTTCATCGGAGGCCATGAGGACATCCGTGCTCAAAACGAGGAGCTCACAGATCGGTGCTTCATATGTTTTCATGCTTGCAGGATCCGCCTTACTCTGCCATGTATGCAACGGCAGCCTCATAGAGAGCAAGGATAGCGTTGGTAACGCCATTTACAGTCTCATTTTCGGCCATGTTTGCACAATAAGCGGTTACGCTGTAAGCGATGGTACGAGAAACTGCGTTACCATCAGCATCTACAACGCGGAAGTAGATGGTATCATTCCAAGAAAGAACCGGAATCTCAGCGGTGATCTTGTAGCCGGTCTCATCGGCGGTCTTTTCCATTTCGCCAAGCTCAGACTCGGTAAACTCTGCGTCGAAACTAGCCTCCATCTTCAGACCCTCTTCCTTGCTGTCAACAACAAGCTTCAGGGAGATGTAGTCCTCCAACAGCAGGGTCACGCTCTGCAGGTCAACGGTTGCGCCATCCAGATCGGTAGCGGTGCCGGGAGCGTAGGTGCCGGTGTAAGCAACGGTCTTCTGCTCGTCGGTCAGGTCCTCGTTAACCAGGTCGTTTGCGAAGTAGTTGAAGTAGGTCTGTGCTGCTGCACCGTAGTTCAGCATAGCGATCGCCAACTTGGAGGCCAGCTCGTCTTCGCCATCTACGTACTCATAGAGCAGCTCGGCAACGGTTACAGCGATCTCCTCGCCGTAAATGGTCGTGCCATTGATCACCTGATAAGGCGTTACAACAACCTCATCGCCCAGCTCCTTGGCAGCTACGCCATAGACGGAAACGTAGCCGTTCTCGTCTGCTGCAATCAGCTCGCCATCGTACTCAACACCGTACTCGGTTGCGTTCTCTTCGGGAGTGATGTAGAAGTCAACACCAAATGCATCGCCCAGCGAAACGCCTGCATCAACCTGGATATCGATCAGGTCGGTGTAGGTAACAGCGCCGTCAAAGTAGGCCATCCAGGTCTGGTCATTACCCTGGTTACCAACGAAGACGATCTCGTCACCTGCGCTAACGGTAATGTTGGTGGGGAATGCCTCGTATGCCTGTGCGGCAGTCAGAATATCAATCTGCTTGTTGGTGTCACTATACTCTTCCTCGGTAGTATACAGCCAAGGCGTGCCGGTGGAAGGCCAAATAACCTCGCCATTGAGCAGAATTGCAAAATACTCAGCAACAGGAGCAGCAGCCGTGGTGGCGTTTGCTTCGCGCTTTGCCTGCATATTGGTGTAGAAAATATCTACCACACCACTATAGGGAACGGTGTACATAGCACCAACACCAACGCCGGAGGCGGTGGTACGAACAGCGAACTTGCGGTCGTTAGCATAGCAGCCGCCACCATTACCATTCCACATGCCGGCATCGGCACCAACGAATGCCGGGGCAGCATATTGATCCATATCCATGGAGTAGGTCCAGAAGGGCTGGGTCTCGGTATCTACCGCATAGTCAACATTCCAGTTACCCTTTACAGTCTTCCAGTTGCCGGTGAATACAGCAGTCTTGCCGTCCGCACTGATCGAGGGGAAGTTCTGATCAAAGCGACTGGTGCCAACGATCTCGGAGGTAGCAGTGAAGGTCATGCTGCCGGTTACGGTAGCGGGGATCTCATCAGCAATACCATCGCCGGTATAGTCATAGCCTGCCACCAGCAGGTTGGGGTTGGGCATCGCGTCGCCTACGTTACAGGTGTAACGAGCAACCTCGTTGCCATTCATATCGCAGTAGCTGATGATCGCCTTGACAGCAGAAATATCATCATTGGTAACGGAAACGGCAGGATAGAAGAGAACGCCGTTACCGCCGCCCGATGCGCCAAGCCAAGCGGTCTTCTTTACAGCAAAGCGAACAACGTCACCCTTGAACACGTCAACAGAAACGTCAGCCAGTGCTTCATTAAGGGCAGTCTTATCGGCCTCGGCATTGTTGGTAAATGCGTTATACCAAGCATTGCCTGCAGGCCATACCTTTACGTTGTTTACGTAAATAGCAACTTGGGCAGCCTCTACAGCTCTTACCTCATCAAAGCTAAAGGTAGCTACGCCGTTCTCCTGAATCGAATACTGGTAGGCATAGATCGCAGTCGTGTTAGAGGGCTGGGTAGAGCCGTGAGCCGGCAGGAAGGCTGCGCCGTACGAACCGCTCCAAGGAGAGGTGCTGCCGTTCTTACCGGCAATATAGTTATCCAAAATTGCCTGATAGCCCGACTCGGTAACACCCCAGTTGAGGTCATAGGTATCGTCAACGACCAGGTTACCCTTAAACTGCGTAACACCGTCAGCGGTACCGTCGCCATCGCTATCGTATTCCCATTTTACAGCCTTATCAGCAAAGGCGTTAATACGAGTAATAGCCTCGTATGTACCGGCAATATCATTAAATACGCCAACGCTCCACGCGCCGTAGCCAAGGTTGGTGTGACCAAGCTTGAAGAAGTTCTGCAGGTAAGCATCCAAGGTCTCGGGGGTCAGCTCGCCCATGGTGGCAGCATCCCAGTTCTGCGGGAAAACAGCATTCGCATTACCACTCACACCATCGGTGTTATAGGGGGTGAGCCGGAAATCGGTACCGAAGGCAGATGCATAGGCAGCTGCCGTACGCTCGGTATAGGTGATGGTGAACTGAGGGCTGTAGTAGCCGTAAGGATCGCCGGCGGCATTTTCGCCAACACGACCAACAAACTCGATCATATCGCCTGCGGTGATAGCAACCTCAATCGCCTCACCGAACTTGCCCTCAACCTCGCCGTTGGAGCCGTAGTTAACGTCCTTATCACCGGTCAGCCACTTGGTGTTATCGGTGTAGTAATCACCGGTATTCGGCCAGATCATCTGACCGTTCACAAATACACCAAAATAGGTATCGTTGGTAGTGAAGAACATATCGTTTACTTCAACCAGAACGGTGCCGGTGTAAACAGCCTTATACTGGATAGCGGTATCCATACCCTTCGGGCTGATAAACTTGCCGTAGGGCTTGCCGCCGGCCAGCTGATCGATGTAGAAACCGCCATTGCCCCACTGATCGCCGCCGCCCAGGCAGAGGATGTGGAAGGCATCGTTGCTGGTAATCTTACCGTAGCGCTCATAATTGTCAGCGGCGGTCTTCTTACCGGTCGTCCAACCGTCATGGTACTGGAAGGAGTAGGAGGTGGTCTTTTCCTCCGATGTTCCATCCGATTTCTCATAGGTCTCACTTGCCGTGAGGGTGGGGATGTTCTCGCGGAACGTGGTTACATAGTTCTCAGTCTCGGTCTCTTCTGCCATGAGGGGCAGCACGAGAGACGGAACAAGAGCCAGCACCATGCACAGCACGAGAAACAGGGATAAAATACGTTTTTGCATGATTTTCTTCCTTTCCAAAAGAAATATTTTTTGGGGTATCTTTATCATACCACAACGGGCTTGTCAATTCAATTCACTTTTTACACAAAATTCATTTCGCTTTTTTGGTTATGATGCACAATTCCCTTTCCCGGACACATAAAAATTTTCACATTCGGAATGACCATATGCGATCACTCTTGACAAGCGCGCAAAAACAGGATATAATATGATATATGAAAATGACGGAGGAGACTATGAAAAAGCGCATTCTTTGTCTTTTGCTCTGCCTTTCGCTCGTTGCCTTGTTTTTGACATCCTGCGGCGGTGAGCAAACAGAAACCGCGCCCGATTTTACCGTATATCAAGCCGACGAAAAAAGCGTGCGTCTTTCCGACATGCGGGGCAAGCCTACCGTTGTGAACTTTTGGGCTACCTGGTGTCCGCCGTGTGTCTACGAGCTGCCGCATTTTCAAGCAGCGATCGATACCTATGGCGACGACGTAAATTTTATGATGATCAATGTAGACGGCAACGGAAAGACGGACATCCCGACGGCACAGACCTTTATGGCCGAAAACGGCTACAGCTTCCCTGTTTATTTCGATCTTTCCTATGAGGCGTCGATCACCTACGGGGTCAATGCCATTCCCATGACGCTGTGGCTGGATGCAAAGGGGCAGCTGGTGCATTCCTACAACAGCATGCTGACCGAGGAATATCTTGTGCACTATATCGAAGAGATTATAAAATAAGGAGAAACCATGTTACCGGGGCCTTTGTTTTTAAACGTACACATGTACGGCATTATGATTGCCGTAGGGCTTTTATGTGCCTTTGGCGTACTCTTTTACTATGGCAAGCGGCGCGGTGTATCGCCAGACTTTCTTGACTTTCTGTTTTATGACGGCGTTGCCTCTATTGCGGTGGGCTTTGGCTCTGCTGCGTTATTTCAGGCGGTTTACAACTTCATTGAAGACCCGAGCAAGGGTTTTCGCTTTAACGGCGGCATCACCTTTCTTGGTGGGCTGATCGGCGGGGCGACCTGCTTTTTGCTGATCTTCCTGTTTGGCAAGCGTTGGCGTAAGGGTGGTTCTCTCTCCGAGATCTTTGCCCTGCTGCCCTGCTGCATCACCATTGCGCACGCCTTTGGGCGGGTTGGTTGCTTTTTTGCGGGCTGCTGCTACGGCAAGGCATGGGACGGCATTTTTGCTGTTCAATTCCCTGCGGGCTCAATGGCACCAAGCGGTTACTCCGTGCATCCCACGCAGCTTTACGAAGCAACATTCCTGCTCCTGCTTTTTGGGGTGATGACGTTTCTCTATCTCAAGCGCGGCTTTACCCACAACATGAGTGTGTATTTGATCGGCTACGGCATCTGGCGGTTTTTGCTGGAATTCTTGCGGGACGATCACCGCGGCGAGCTGGTACAAGGCATTTCCCCCTCACAGTTCTGGTCGCTGTTGATGGTGGTGCTTGGTGTGGCTTTGATCTTTGTGATGAAGTATTTCTACCGGGCACCGCAAAAGGCCACGGAAGAAACGATTGAATAACATAAAAACGCCATCCGAGGATGGCGTTTTTTGTTGCTTTTTCTTATTCGCCGAGGTAAATGCGGCGTGCCTCGCGTAGGCTTTCCTCCGGCTCGAGCAGCGGGCCGTATTCGAGGCCGCAGGCACCGGTATAGCCGGCCTTGTCAATGGCATTGAAGATCACCTTGTAATCGCTCTCGCCATACTGCAGCTCATGTCTGCCGGGGTGACCGGCGCTGTGCAGATGGGCGATACAATCGAGGTTTTTGGTCACGCTGGGGATAATGTTCCCCTCGGAGACCTGCTGATGATAGATATCGTAAACGATCTTCACCAGCGGGTGATCCACCTCGCGCACGATGTCAAAGCCCTCTCCCGCTGTCACCAAATAGTACCCGGGATGGTTGACGAGCACGTTCAGCGGCTCCAGCATGATGGTAACGCCGGAGGCATCGAGAATCGGCTTTGCCTCGTTGAGCGTCTTGACGATCGCGGCATGCTGCTCGGTGCGCGGCGCGCCGGTATCGGGGCCAACCTGGGTGATGAGGCGTTTTACGCCCAGCTTGTTCGCGGCCTCACAGGTCTCCTTCAAGCCGGCCAGCCAATCGCGGCGGAAGGAGGGATCGGTCATACGGAACTCGGTGGTGCACATGCTGACAAACTCAACACCTGTCTCGTCCAGCGCGGCGCGAACGGCGTCAAAATCCAGGTTCTTCCACGCGTAGGTCTCAATGGCATCAAAGCCGAGAGCAGCGGCGCGGCGGATGGCCGTCTGAAAATCCACATTTTTATAAAAGCACGGGATCGGTACACAAAGTCTCATAGGGAGTCTCCTTTCAGAAGTAGATGACCTCGCCGGTCTCCATTGACTTATTGGCGGCAAAGGCAAGACGGTGGGACTTGAGCGAATCGGCATAATCGGAACGAATCAGGCTGCGATCGCCGGTGCGAACGGCAGCAATGAAGGCCTTATCCAAGAGGAGGGTCTGGTTGACACCGCGCGGAATGTCCTTTTCGCCATCGGGCGTAGAAATGATGAGGTTGTTGCGCAGACGGTAATCCAGCACCATATCATCCAACGTGATGTACAGACCACAGCGCGGACGAACGCCGCGAGAATAGCAGCCGCTGACCAGCGTAGCGGTCACATTGTTCGAAAAACGGATGACGGCGGTGGAATGGTCGTCGGTATCATATTCTTCCTTTGCATCTACGCCGGGACGAACGATGCCGCGAGAGCAGGTGGCGTATACGGAAAGAGGCTCGCCGTACAGATAACGCAGGCCGTCTACGAGGTGAATGTTTTGTTCAACGAGCTGGCCGCCGCAGGTGCTCTTCTTCTGCCACCACCATACGCCGGGAATGCCGCCGACCCACGCGCCGTAAACAAGGCCGCCGGTCTTGTGCTTCGGCAGCTCTTCCTTAATGATATCCATCAGATCAAGATAACGGTCTTGGAAGCCGACAGCAGTAATGAGACCGGTCTCTTCGATCTTTTTGCCGATCTCCTCGGCTTTTTCAAGGTCGATATGTACAGGCTTTTCGATCAGGAACGGGATGCCCTTTTCGATGGCGCGCGTCTCGGTATCGGTATGCGCGGTCGGCTCGATGGCGATGATGAGCGCGTCCAGCGTTTCCTTGCTCTCGTGATCATACAGCTCGGTGTGATCCTTATAAATACGCTTACAGCCAAATTTCTCGGCAGCGGCAAGGCGGCGTTCCTCAACCGGGTCTGCCACAGCAACGACCTCGACCTCGTCCGTCATCTCCAAAAAGGAGGACATATGTGCGCCGGCACGACCGCCGCAACCAATAAAGCCAACTCTGATCTTTTCCATAAAAACATCTCCCTTTGTTGTTATTTTTCTGTTAGGGCTTGACTTTTTCGCCCCTTTCGCTATAATTATATTGCATCGTTTGCAGAATGTCAATGACAATATTTTGCAAAAACTATAACGATATTGCAATACAGAGAGGATACTATGTTTGCGGAGATCAATCGCGAGGCAAGAAAGCAACTTCCCTTTGTGCTCAATACAGTCGGCACGGCGCGGCAAAAGCCACTTTCAAGGCCGGATGGCAACAGCTTTCATCAATTTATATGGGTACGTCACGGGTGTGGGAGCTTTCGCCTGCGCGACGAGCACTACACGCTGGGCGTAGACGAAGGTGCCTTTATCCGCGCAGGCGTGCCGCACAGCTACGAGGGAGAGGATCTGCAAACCATGTGGCTCACTTTTACCGGCGCGGATGGCTTGCTGGATTTTTGCGAGGCGGGTGACTATTTCACCTTTCACGTCCCTGCCTGGCTCAACGAGGCAAACGAAGGACTGATGCGGGAGCTGACGCACACGACCTCGATCGTCGCGCGCTCCGGCAAGGGCTACGCGCTGGCAGCCGAGCTGCTGGATGTGATCTTTTCCGAGCGTGCATCTACCATGCACCGTGTGCGTCAATATCTGGAGAGCCACTATGCCGACCCGCTGTCACTGGATGACATAGCCGCCATCGCCGGCCTTGACCGCTACGCGCTCTGCCGCCGCTATCAGATCGAATATAACTGCAGCGTCATGGCAGACCTTTGCCGCATTCGCATCGCCAAGGCCAAGCAATTTTTGCGGTATTCCGGTGATTCGGTGGAGGAGATTGGCCGCCTGTGCGGCTTTCAAAGCCCCAGTTATTTTGCCAAGCGCTTTCGCGAGGCCTGCGGTCGTACACCGCGGGAATACCGCCGAGCGCACAATCGCTAAAAAAAGGAACAGCCGCTGCAGCGGCTGTTCCTTTTTTAGCTTTATTTGCACTTTTGGGTCTTTTCGTTCATTTCCTTGATGTAGCTTCTGTAATTTTCGTGGTTCTCTTCTCCGAGGTCAAATTGGCTCAGGTCGGGCACGTAGTTGTTTTTCTCACCATCATAAAGTGCCCAAATGAGCTGCAGGCTCTTAAGCGCCGTCTCGCCATCGGTGATCGGCTTTTTGCCGTTCAGCACGCAATCAGCAAAGTGATCGATCTCAAAATAGGTGTCCTTTGTTACGGCCGTGCCGTCATCTCTTTCCCAAATGACGCGGGAGGATCTGGTTTCGGTGACGCCCGGCACGTGATTGGCAATGCCGTCATAGAAGCGGATCCGTTCACCGTTATAGCGATCAAGCTCCAACAGGCCACGCTCGGTCATGATCTGCCAATCATAGCCCATTTTGGTACCGCGCGCCCCCCAGGTGGCACCGTGGTAACCAAGGGCACCTTTTTCAAAGGACAGCACAAGCGCGCTGGTTCCCTCTCGCATCAGCCAAGGTGTACCCACACGCGTACCGACGTGAAAGCCCTTGACAGGCTTACCAAGTATACGAAGCATGGCATCAATATAGTGGCAGCCGTGGCTGAAAAGCTGCCCGCCGCCAAGCCGTGCGGTGCAAAGCCACTCCGTTTCCTCGTGCTTTGTCAGCTGCTCTGTCCAAACCGACATTTGCATGATCCGACCGTATTCGCCGGAATCGAGCAGCTCCTTCAGCTTCCTGATGCCCGGGTAGTGCGGCAGGACGATCAGCACGGCATCCACCTTATCGGTAAGCTCACGCCGGTCTGTCGTAATAAAGGGGTGGTCGAGCACCTCGGCTACTGCCTCAGCATGCCCACGGATGATATCGCACACACCAACGATCTCCACTCTCTCTACCTTTATCCGCCGTTCGCTGTGCACGTTGGTGCTGCCCTGCAGGACGTGCGGGTGAAGATCATTTCCTTTGAATCGGATTCCGCTATTTTACACACGGTCGAGGACAGACCGCTTTCCCTATCGGAAAAGGGGCTCACCTATTTCAAAGAGGCGATCTGTATTGATGTTGAGAATTTCCACATGTACAGAGAAGCCGAAAAAGCGAACCGCTTCCTGCTATTCTTCTTTTCTATACAAAGCAGGAGCTTTTCCCTCATACGCACGAAACACTCTGGAAAAATAAAGTGGATCCGAAAAACCGACGGCAGCAGCGATCTCTTGTATCGAAAAATTCGTTGTACGAAGCAGCTCCTTTGCCTTTTCCATTCGCAGGCGCAAAATATATTGCTTTGGTGAGCAGCCGATCCGCCGGCGAAACAAACGGGAAAAATAAGCGGCATCCAAAAAGAGGTCACCGGCAAGACGATTGATATTCCACTCGTCCGCATAATGATACTGCATCCTGCTCAAGGCAGTTGCAACGGGATCTGCCTCTTTCTTGGACACGGCCCCCTCCGCAAGTGCGGAAAAAAAGCTGCAAAGCAAGGACTGGCAGCAAAAAACCGTGCGCATAGCATCATCCTGCGGTAATTCATACAATGCATGCATGGCCGAAAGCAGCTCCTCGTATGCTGCGGGGTGATAAACAGGATGCTCCCGCGTGACCGCAAGCGTTTCAAAGAAAGTCTCCAGGCATGGTCCGTCTACACCGATCCAATGGATAGACCAATCCGTCAAGGCGCGATAATAGATCCTCTCACCGGGAAACATCACAAAAAGATCCCGTTCACCAAAAGCGATCTCTTGACCGTTTCGATACAGGACAGCACTCCCCTTCTCCACCAATACCAACAAAAAATGCAAGCGGATCTGCGGCCCGTATACATGGTTTTTGGTGGCGACCCGCTTGCCGCAATAGTACATGCCAAGCTCTATGGAAGCGCTATTGGTATGCTTTTCAAACAATGTCTTATCCATCACACACCTCCTTTTTCTATTATAATATAAAAAGTCAAAAATGTCCATATCTCCGTCAAAAATCCGTCTTTGTTTTTTTGCCTTCACAATGCTATAATATAACCAATCCAAAAAGGAGTCTTGCCATGAAAATATTATCAAGCGAAACCGGCTTTTCTATGTCGACCGATTCAGTTTCTTTTATCTTTGACAGTGATCGCCTCCCACGCCAGGAGAACGGGCACGGAGTCTTGACCACCGCAGGTCGCATCCCCACACCCGTCATTCAGCCGAAAGATCGCTTGCTGCTGCCGATTGATGAAGGAATGGCATTGACGGCAGATGCCGTGTATGATCAAGGCGAGGGAGACATAAACCGCGTTGAAGCCCCTTTTTACAGCCGGCCGGGTGCGCTGTGCATGATCATCATCGAACGAAATGATCAATTTCTCCTTATCATGCCGCACAACGCTTTACACGCCGGGTACACCGTTTGGCGCGAAAACGGCCTTTACCAGCTGCATATGCATACGAAAAAGGAGACACAAGTCACCTATGCCATTTTTGACACGCTGGCAGAGGCGTGCCACTATTATCGGAATTCACGGGAAGAGGAGGTCGCCACACTTGCGGACAAGATAAAAAGAAACCCCGCCGTTGAAAAGCTGATCGGCGGTGGCATCTTTTGGGTTTGGAGTGAGCATTATGACGAGGTCATGTATGCAGAAAGAGACACCGACCTGTCACCGCTGACAGGCGATGCCATGCTAAGGGTAGCCGATGCGCTTTACCGTAGCGGCGTTGATCGGGCCATGTTTGGCATCTTTTTCGAAGGTGACTCGCCCATGACGGAACCGTTATATACCCGCTACAACTATCTTACCACGCAATATGACAACTACAATGATGTCATGAACCCGGATATGCTTAAGATCATCCCCGGCAACCGGGCCCGCAACTGTGATTATACCGCACGGCGCATGAAGGATTATCCACATGGCGTACAGATCAACGAGAATGGCGACATGTACGGTGCCTGGTCGATCAAGGGATTTGACGGCAACATGCACAGTCAAAACACCCTGTGCCCTGCCGTTGCCGTGCAGCGCATCCGCGAGGAGGTGCCCGCCATCCTGCAACGCTTTCCGTTTTACAAGGGGCGTTTTCTCGATGTGTTCGGCACCAAGCTTACTACCTGCTACAGCAAAGATCACCCGCTCACGGAGGAGCAATGCCTGAAAGCAAAAAACGACGGTTTTCGTGCCTTGGAGGAAATGGGGCTGATTACCGGGACGGAAGACGGCTTTGATGGCATCATCAACCACTTGGTATACGCCGAGGGGATGCACAGCCCCGTTTATTTTCGCAACAAGAACTCCGGCAGGCAGCACCCGCACATATACGATGCAGAACAAGAAGCACACATCAAGCGACATATGATCGATCCCACCTGTCGCGTTCCGCTATGGGAGCTTTGCTACCATGATGCCATGATGGCATTTCCCTACTGGGGAGATTCGACCGACTCCTCACACGCATTGCTTCGCGACAAAATTCTGTTTGCCGTGCTGTACGGTTGCCCGCCGCTATACTCCTTTTACGCCAAGAATTTTGATCGGCTGAAGGACGATATTCTGGAAAGCTATCAAAAAATCTCCACGGTTCACCGCAAGGTTGCCCTTCTGCCAATGACGGATTTTACAGCTCTGACATCCGACCGGCTCATTCAGCGTTCTGTTTTTGGAGACCGATATGAGGTTGTAGCCAATTTTTCTGATCATGCTTACCGGCATGACGGCTTTATCGTCGGTGCAAAGGATTTCCTGTTCCGCGAAATGTAAAAAAAGAACCAAGCGCAATCGCTTGGTTCTTTTTTATGGCATATTAGCCGTTGATCATCTTCTGCACTTCTGCAGCAAGATCGTCTTCCTTCTTCTCAATGCCCTCGCCCTTATCGTAGCGAACGAAAGAAACGACCTTGATCTCAGCACCCAGCTCCTTAGCGGCAGCGGCAACATACTTGCCAACGGTGAGAGAATCGTCCTTTACATAGCCCTGCTCGAGCAGGCAATTGGTCTCAAAGTACTTGCCCATCTTACCCTTAACAATGCCCTCGATGACGTTAGCGGGCTTGCCGGCAAACTTGGGATCCTGCTCCATCTGCTTCTTGAGGATGTCCATTTCCTCATCGAGAGCGGACTGCGGAACAGATGCGCGGTCAACGTACAGAGAAGGAATAGCGGCAGCCTGCAGAGCAACATTCTTTGCAAATGCGGCAAATGCCTCGGTCTCTGCAACAGCAGCGGGAGCAACCTCAAAGCTGATAACAACGCCGGTCTCGCCTGCGCCGTGGATATAGGTGCTGACAGCGCCCTCAACCACAACAAAGCGACGAATGCTTACCTTCTCGTGCAGAATAGCACCGCTGATCTCCTGCAGAGCCTCGTCTACCGAATTGCCGGCAGGCATAGTCTTGGTCATCAGCTCTTCAACAGTAGCGGGCTTGCTTGCAACGATGGTCTTCAGCAGGTCCTTTACAAAGGCCTGGAAAGCATCACCCTTTGCAGCAAAGTCAGTCTCGGTGTTTACCTCAGCCATAGCGGTTACGCCATTCTCGGTGTATACAGCAACAACGCCCTCAGCAGCAATTCTGCTCTGCTTCTTAGCAGCAGTAGCCATGCCCTTCTCACGAAGAATCTTGATAGCCTCGGCAAAGTTGCCGTTTGCTTCGGTGAGTGCGTTCTTACAATCCATCATACCGGAGCCGGTCTGCTTACGCAGCTCAGCCACATCTTTTGCGGTAATTGCCATTTTATTTTCTCCTTTATCGTATTTTCAAATTTCCCGGGAAATTATGCCTCTACAGCCTCTTCGGCTTCTGCCTCAGCAGGGGCATCGGTCAGCTGCTCGCCGCCCTTTGCCTCGATAACGGCATCAGCCAGCGTGCCGGCAATCAGCTTGATAGCGCGGATAGCGTCATCGTTGCCGGGAATGATATAGTCAGCATCCTCGGGGCTGCAGTTGGTATCTACGATAGCGATAACCGGGATACCCAGCTTCTTTGCCTCAAGAATAGCGATGTGCTCCTTGCGGGTATCTACAACGAAAATCGCGGAGGGAAGCACGTCCATCTC
>JAFTQX010000038.1 GCA_017462545.1 Clostridia bacterium | reverse complement strand
TGCGCGAGGGCAAAGCGGATAAACTCATTGGTTTGTGTAAAATCAAAGGTAAAGACGCCGGGCTGCGGCTCGCGGATGTCGAGCAGCTGGGCGGTGTGACGCTCGCCGCCGATCTGCGTATCAAACGCAGGGGTAAAGAGGGGCACGAGCAGCATGTTCTGACCGCCGATGACGGCCTTCTCCAGATAAGAGGCAAAGAGCTTGTAGAAGTCCTTGGTAAAGAGCTTCACATGGTGCTGGTCGATAAAGCTGTCGTAATGCATCCAGGTGGTCAGAATGCACTTCTGCTCAGGCAGGCGTGCGGGCAGCTTGATGACCTCAAAGGTCGCGCGGGTCATGTACTTGCCGTTTTCGTACAGACGGGCAATCAGCTTGTGCTTGCCGTAGGCGATCTTTTCGTTATCCTGAATGGTGATGAACAGCGTCTCGTTAACGCCACCCATGCCGTGCAGGAGCAGGGGATTGCACTTTTCCAGTACATCGGGGTAGAGGTGATCCTCACGGATCTCATAATAATCGTCATGGCCGGGATCGGCTGCCAGCACGGCGGGAACAAGGCCCACACGGCGGAAGCTGGCTGCGCGCGCAGCAGGCCCGCCAACCAGGCGGACAGAGACCTCGCGGTAATTCCATTCAGAGGTGATGTTCAGCTGCAGAGAAACGGTCTCACCCTCAAAGAGATAGAGGGGGGTGTCCAGTGCGTATGCCTCACCGGTGAGGTATACTTTTTCGTTTGCGCTGACGGCGGTAAGCTTAAACATGGCAAGATTCCTTTCTTGTTGCATAGTTTATCCGGGCACAGCCGGTTGTGAACAGTAAAACTGTACTATCTCCATTATAGAGAAAAAATGCGCAATTGTATTGATAAAATCCGTTACAAAATTTGCACGATCGGTTTCAGGAGAATAGAGAAAAGGGCAAAATGTTCTCAAATGGGGCCGTAAAGGTCATTTGCTTGCCGTCTCGCGGATGGGGGAAGGAGAGCGAGCGTGCAAACAGACCAAGTGCCGTACGCGTTTTGGCACCGTAGCGTGCATCACCATATAGCGGCAGGCGGCGAGAGGCAAATTGCGCACGGATCTGGTGCGTGCGCCCCGTCTCCAAGCACACATGCACAAGGGAAAGCGGCAGCGGGCATACCTCGTCCGGCTCCCGCGTGGCGACGGTTTGATAGGTCAGACGTGCCTCGTGCACACCGCGCCGCTGTCGTGTGACCACATAGGTTTTATCCTTTTGTCGGTCAAAATACAGCAGGTCGCACAGCCGCCCCTCGCGCTCGGCGGGGATGCCCTCCAGCACGGCTGCATATTCCTTTTGCATGCCGTCTCCCGCGGCGGCGGCCGAGAGGGCGGCGGCAGATGCCTTGGTCTTGGCAAAGACCATCACGCCGCCCGTTTGCCTGTCCAGTCGGTGAACGGGGTAGGGGATCGTCTTCTCCCCTCGCTCGGCAAACAGCGCGCAAAGGTGGCTGAGCATGCTTTCTTCTGTTTTCCCCTCCCGGGGGACGGAGAGAAGCCCCGCCGGCTTGACGCACACGATCAGCTCGTTATCCTCATGTAAGATCGTCATAGCTGTTCCTTATTTTGATAAAATTTCATAGCCGTCTTCGGTGATCAGCAGCATGTGCTCCACCTGGGCAGAGCGGCGACCGTCGGCCGTACGCACCGTCCAGCCGTCTTGTTTGTCGCAGGTGAAAAAGCGGCTGCCCTCGTTGATCATCGGCTCAATGGTAAAAATCATGCCGGGCAGGAGCAGCATCCCCTCGCCCTGCTTTGTGCACATGTGGCTGACAAAGGGCTCTTCATGCATAGCAAGCCCCACACCGTGCCCGCCGATCTCACGCACCACGGTATAGCCGTTGGCGTGCGCGTGGGTGGCGATCCTGTAGCCAATGTCACCAAGCGGAGAAAGCGGCCCAAGACCGTCAAGGGCAAGAGAAAGGCATTCCTGCGTCACGCGCAAAAGACGCCTGCCCGCCTCGTCTACTCGGCCGATCATAAACATGCGCGAGGCATCTCCTACATAACCCCCGTAGGTCGTGGTGCAATCCACGTTGATGATGTCCCCCTCCCGCAGCACCTCCGTGTCACAGGGGATGCCGTGGCAGATGACGTTGTTGCGGGAGGTGCAAACCGCGCGGGGAAAGCCGTGAAAGCCAAGACAAGTGGGCGTGCCGCCCAGTTGCCTGGTGGTCTTGACCACCACATCGTCGATCTCGGCCGTGCTCACGCCCTCGCCGATCATGGCGGCCACCGCGTCTAACACCAGCGAATTGATATGTCCTGCCTCACGGATACCGGCGATCTCCTCTTCGCTCTTAATCATGGCAAGCGAGGGCGTTTTCTTTCCCGCCTCGCGCAGAGCACGGATCTTGATCGCGGCTGCCTCGCGAATGGCGCTGTGATGTTCCTTCATGTCTCCTCCGGGGGCAGCTCGTCATGAGGGATCTCCTTGGCCAGCTGTGCGTTTTTATAGCGGCGATCCGCTGTTACCTCGGCAACCACCGAGAGATAGGGGGGCAGGGCAAAGTCCTCGTCCTCCGAGGAAAGCTCTACCTCAAGGGTGGCACGATCGTCCCAAAAGGTGTAAATGTCCACCTCCATCACGTGCCCCTTGTAGGGAATGGCATAGCGTGTTTTGTGGATGGGCAGGCGTTCTTGGTCGGCAACGCGCAGCGCGGCGCGGTAGGTCGCCTCGTCAATCTCGCATTCTGTCTCCTCTGCCGTGCGGTCGGAAAGACGCCGCTTTTCGGTACGGACATAGGTGACGCGCCCGTCCTCCTTGATCTTACGCACCCGTGCGGTCACGCCGGGACCGGCAAGCAGATAGGTTTGTGTGAGGTGCTTGATACGTACGCCGTCCTGCGCGGTCAACATGTCCACGTTCGGCATACGGATGAGAAATTTTCGTTCAATCTCCAGCGGTGGCGGCATGGCGACTCCTTTCAAGCAAGCGATGATCGCAGGGCGCGTGGTGAGCGGCCATAGGCCTGCTTGAACACGCGCAAGAAATAGGTATAGTCTTCAAAGCCCACGCGCGCGGCGATGGCGTCGATGGGCAGATCGGTGGTTTTCAGCAGCTTTTCCGCCTCCGAGAGGCGCACGCGGCGGATGTAGGCGGCAATGCCCCCCTCCACATGGGGGCGCATAGCGGTGTACAGATTGGTACGGCTGATGTGAAAAGCACGGCAAAGCCGCTCAACCGACAGCTCCTCGCTAAGGTGCGCACGCACATACTCCTCCACCCGTTCAAAAAACCGCTGATCGGTGGGGCGGATCATGTCCTTGAGCAGAATATAGCCCGCGCAGGCCTCCAAGATCTTGGCGGCGGCGGGGATCTGCTTGGTATTTTTATATTTGATGCGACAGATCTCCTCGTCACTCGGCACATCCTCGCCGTAGGCGGCGGTGGCTGCGCGCAGCGAAGCGATCAGCGCATCCTTATCCTTGATATCGGTGATCTGACCAAACATCACATAGCCGATCAGCTTGCCGCCCGCCGTGAGGGGCGCAATCACCTCAATGAGCCCCGCGTGACATTTGTAAACGGTCAGCTCGTTTGTCTTTCTGCAACGCTCAAAGGAGATGCGGTCGCTTTTGCGGCAAAGCGCGTCAAAGGCAGGGGTTTGGCGCATGTGCACGCAAAAGGGCGTGCCCTCCATGGGGTAGGCGAGCAGCTCTTGATAGTTTTCGTCAAACAGCACCATACGCAGCCCTGTCAGCACATGAAATTGCTCCATCAGCGCGGTCAGCTCGCGGTTGACAAGCAGCGGCATAAATATCCCGCCTTTCTGTACGTTTTTACAGTTTTCTTGGATGTTCTTCTCTTTTATTTTAACATAGATTATGGTAAAATCAAGAAAAAAGCTACAGAAAGCAGGAGATTTTTATGAAATTTGCATTGTATTTTGGCAACCGTGGCTTTTTCCCCGAGACGCTGATCGCCGGTGCGCGAGAAGAGGTGGCAAAGGCCGTGACCGATGCCGGTCATGACTACATCATGCCCCCCGCCGAGATGACGCGCTATGGTGCCGTAGAGACCCGCGAGGAGGGCTGGAGGTATGCCGAGTGGCTTCGTGGCTATGAGGGGCAGTATGACGGCGTGATTATGTCGCTGCCCAACTTCAGCGATGAAAACGGCGCGGTGGCCGCCCTTGAGAATGCGGGCAAGCCGATCCTGATCCAGGCCTATCCCGATGAGATCGGCAAGATGGATTTTGCCCACCGCCGCGACTCCTACTGCGGCAAGTTCAGCATAGAGGATGTGTTTCATCAGTACGGCATCCCCTTTACGGTGCTGGAGCCGCACGTTGTGCATCCGCTGACGCCCGCTTTCCGCTGCAATATTGATGATTTTGCTGCCATCTGCCGCGTGGTGAATGGTATGCGTAAGTTCTCTATCGGTGTGCTGGGTGCCCGCACCTCCAAGTTCAAGACCGTGCGCTTTGATGAGATCACCCTGCAAAAATACGGCATCACCTGCGAGAGCTTTGACCTTTCTGACCTCTTTTGGCGCGTGAAACAGTATGCCGACAACGATGAGAAGGTGATTGCCCGCCGTGAGCATCTCAAAAATTATACCAACTGCTCGCTCGTGCCTGCGGATAAGATGAACACGCTTGCCAAGGTCAGTGTGGTGATTGACGATTATATGCGCGAATAT
This sequence comes from Clostridia bacterium, assembly GCA_017462545.1. Lineage (GTDB taxonomy): Bacteria > Bacillota > Clostridia > Oscillospirales > CAG-272 > UBA1740. Next base: position 15,732 of record JAFTQX010000038.1, on the reverse strand, counting down.
CGCCTCAACACCATCGCCCTGCGCTGCTGGGAGGAAATGCAGACCGAGCTGGGAATTGCACCCTGTGTTCTGCTCTCCGAGCTCAATGACCGCGGCATTGTCGCCTCCTGTGAGATCGACGTTTGCTCGGCCATCAATATGTACGCCATGCAGCTTGCCTCAGGCAAGCCGACCGCCTGCCTGGACTGGAACAACAACTACGGCGACGACCCGAACAAGGTCATCCTCTTCCATTGCGGCTCTACCGCGCAAAAGCTGATGAAGGAGACCGGTCTGGTTACCGACCACAAGATGTTTGCCAAGGGCTGCCCGGGCTGCGGCTGGGGCGCAAACGAGGGGCGCATTGCCTCCTTCCCCATGACCTACTCGAGCTGCAAGACCGAGGGCGGAAAGCTCACCTTTTACGTAGATGAGGGTAGCTTTACCGATGACCATATCGAGCAGGAATTCTTTGGCTGCGGCGGTGTTGCCGTGATCGATGATCTGCAAAGAAAGCTCATTCGCATGGGTAGAGAGGGATTTCGCCATCATACCACCGTGGGTGTGGGGCATATGGCAGACATCCTGCGCGAGGCCTTTGTGTACTACCTCGGCTACGATGTGATGGAGCTTTGATATGCGCCTATCCGGATTAGATGTCGGTACCACCGGCACAAAAATTACCGTTTATGAGAGTGATGGACGTTTTCTTGACAGCGCCTATCGGGAATATCACGTCTCCCGCACGCAGGGGGCGCATGAGATCGATTTTGAAGAGATCTTTGCCGCCGTTTGTGATGTGATCCGAGAGGTCAGCGCGCGCGGCAATTCGCCGGATGCCATCGGCGTGACCACCTTTGGCGAGACCTTTGCCCTGCTGGATGAAGAGGATCGGGTTCTTTTGCCCGCCATGCTGTATACCGACCCGCGCGGCGGGGAGGAGGTAGAGGTGCTTTGTACCTTGCTCGGCAAGGAGCGGTTGACCCGGATCGCGGGCACCAAGCCGCACGAAATGTACAGCCTGCCCAAGCTCATGTGGCTGAAGCAGCATCGTCCGGATGCATGGGCGCGTGCCAGGCACGCGCTGCTTGGCGAGGATTTTATCGTCTATCGCCTGACCGGGTGTGCCATGATCGACTATTCGCTTGCTGCCCGCACCATGGCCTTTGATATCCGAAAAAAATGCTGGAGCGAGGAGATCCTTGCCGCAGCGGGAATTGACAAAGCCCTGCTTTCTACCCCCGTGCCGAGCGGTACGGTGGCGGGCTGTATCCTGCCCGCTCTTGCCAAACGGCTTGGCCTCTCTCCCGATACCAAGATTATCTGTGGCTGTCACGACCAGGTGGCGGCGGCGGTGGGGGCGGGAGTCTTTGCGGTCGGTGAGGCTGTAGACGGTACGGGCACGGTGGAGTGCATTACTCCCATGTTTGACCATATCCCGGAGGATATGCGCCTCTATGAGGAGGGGTATTCGGTTGTGCCCTACGTGTTGCCCGATACGTATGTTTGCTACGCGCTTTCCTTTGCCGGCGGCGCGGTGCTGAAGTGGTACCGTGACAATTTTGCCCGTTATGAGGAGTGCCTTGCCAAGGAGCAGGGCAAAAACGTGTACGCTTCGCTGGATGAGGCAGCCCCCAAGGGGCCGACCGATCTTCTTGTGCTCCCCTACTTCGCGGGGGCGGCTACGCCGTACATGGATCACGGCGCGCGCGCCGTGATCGCGGGGCTGACGCTCTCGCACACGGCATCTGATATCTACCGCGCGTTGATGGAGGGCGTGACCTATGAGATGCGCGTCAACCTTGACCATTTGGCTACCTTTGGCATACGCCCGCGCGTTTTGTACGCGGTGGGCGGCGGCGCATCCTCGCCGCTCTGGCTCTCGATCAAGGCTGATATTTTGGAACGAACGATCATTTCGCTTGCCGCGCGTGAGGTGGGTGCCTGCGGCACGGCCATGCTGTGCGCCGTGTCTCTTGGGCTCTACCCTGATCTTGCCTCTGCCAAGGCCGTCTTTGTACAGCCAAAAGAGACGCACACGCCCTGTGCCGCGCACATTGCGCGTTATCGCAAGCAATATGCCGCTTATCAACATATGTACGCCGCATGGCGGGAGGTAAATCATGAATAACTATATCGGACACCCAAGTCAGATCTATGGGGTAGAGGAGCACCGCCTGGTGGGCGGCCGCGGTGACGGCATGCGCCTGTATGAGGTGCGCAATGCCGCCGGCCTTGCCTTTACCCTCTCGCTTGACCGCTGCGCGGACATCGTGCGCCTATCGCTGCACGGTGTCAACTACGGCTATTTTGCCGCCTGCGGCTATGTCGCGCCTACCTATTACGACCAAGAGGGATTTGGCTTTCTCAAATCCTTTACCGCCGGCTTTTTAACCACCTGCGGTCTCTTCAATGTTGGCGCACCCTGCACCGATGAGGGCGAAGATCTGCCCCAGCACGGTACAATCTCACATATTCCTTGTGAAAATGCCTATTACTTCATCGAAAATGACGAGATTCACATTCGTGCCACCATGCGGGATGCGCGCCTCTTTGGCAACAAGCTGCTGCTTGAGCGAGAGTATATCTGCCCCCTGCACGAAAACCGCATTGAGCTTGTCGATTGTATCAAAAATATTGGCTCGGTCGAGGCGCCCCTGATGATGCTTTACCATTGCAACCTCGGCTACCCGTTGCTTTCGGAGGATATGCAGCTTTCCATCCCCTCAACGAGCGTGCGCGGCATGAGTGCCCACGCTGAAAGCGGCCTGGCGGCCTGCACGACGATGGAAAAGCCGCAGCGCGGCTATGAGGAGATGTGCTTTGCCCATCAGCTCACGGGCAACCCCACCGTGACCGCCAAAAACAAAGCAAGCGGCGTGGGGCTTTCTATGTCGTTTGACACGCGTGAGTTGCCCTGTTTCACCGAGTGGAAGATGATGGGCGAGGGCGACTATGTACTTGGTCTGGAGCCGGGCAACAGTCTGCCGGAGGGCAGGGTACGTGCACGCGAAAGCGGGCGGCTGGAGATGCTTGCCCCCGGTACAAAGAAAACACATCACCTGACATTTGTTTTAACGGAGGAATAAATCATGCTGGTCAATCTGACAGATATTTTGAACATTGCCGAGGCGAGAAAGATCGCCATCGGCTCCTTTAACACCCCCAACCTGACCTCGCTGAGGGCCGTCCTTTCGGCCGCCGAGGAGCTAGGCGAGCCTGTCATTATCATGCACGCGCAGGTGCATGAGCAGATGGGTCTCTGTCGCATGGATGAGATCGCCCCCATCATGCTGATGATGGCAGATCGCGCCACCGTGCCCGTCTGCGTACACCTTGACCACGGCGAGGATCTTGACTATGTACACCGCGGTCTGCGGCTCGGCTTTACCTCCATTATGTATGACGGCTCTGCGGGTGACACGGCACTCAACTATGCCAACACCTCGCTTGCCGTCTCACTTGCCGCCCGCTACGGTGCCTCGGTTGAGGCCGAGATCGGCTCAATGGGCGCGCGTGAATCGGGCGAGCAAGGCATCACGGACGAGAGCATCTATACCGACCCGGAGGAGGCAAAGCGCTTTGTTTCCGAGACGGGTATTGACGCGCTTGCCTGTGCCTTTGGCACGGCGCACGGTGTGTACCTCAAGCAGCCAAAGCTGGATTTTGCGCGGCTGGAGAAGATCAAGTCGCTTGTCTCCGTGCCCCTTGTCATGCATGGTGGCTCGGGTGTGAGTCATGAGGATTACCGCCGCGTCATCGACCTCGGCATTCGCAAGATCAACTACTACACCTACATGGCCAAGGCCGGTGCTGCTGCGGTTGACGCGCTTGGCAGCCGTGCCTACTTCCACGATATGGAGGTAGCTGCCATTGCCGGTATGAAGAAGGATGTACAGGGGGCTATGGCCGTCTTTACCGGCCGCACGCTGATCTGATCTTTTTCTATAGAAAGTATATCCCCGTGTGTTGCAAACCACACGGGGATGATTTTTTTGTAAACATTTTTTAAAACGCCACACAAGAGAGAGGATGTGTGCTACAATGAAATAAAAAGGGAAAAGGAAGGGGGATGCTTGATGAAGAAATCGCTGTGGCGCAGGATCGTGGGCGTGATCAAACGGCTGTTGATGTTTTGCCTCAACCCGCGGCTGCTGCTTTGCTTTGGCCTTGGGTGGATGATTACCAACGGCTGGTGCTATATCTTTCTCTTCCTTGGGGCGCTTCTCCATATTCCGTGGATGGCGGCCATCGGCGGCGCGTACGCAGCTTTTCTTTGGTTTCCCTTTACGCCGGAAAAGATCGTCACCGTGGCCATTGCTATTTTCCTGCTCCGCCTTCTGTTTCCTCATGATCAGGCTACGCTGGCCGTCCTGCAGAGCGAATCGCACAAGGCGAAAGAGGCCTTTTTGCGCCTTTTGATCGCAAAAAGGGTAAAACGGGCGGTGTACAGCATGAAGCGTGTGATCGTGATCGGTTGCCCCGGCAGCGGCAAAAGCACCTTTGCCCGAGCCCTGCGCGACCAAACGGGTCTGCCCTTGGTTCATCTCGATATGCTGTATTGGCGCGCGGATCGCACCACCGTTTCGCATGAGGAGTTTGACGAGAGGCTTGCCAAGGCGCTTGCCGGTGAGTGCTGGATCATCGACGGCAATTATCAGCGCACGCTGGAAAAACGGCTGAGTGCCGCTGATACGGTCTTTTTTCTGGATTACAAAACCGCCGTCTGTCTGGACGGCATTCGCGCACGAAAGGGGCAGGCACGCTCGGATATGCCGTGGGTGGAGAATGAGACAGATGAGGAACTTTGCGCCTTTGTCGAAAGCTTTCGAGCCAAAAGTCGCCCGCAGATCATTCACCTGCTGAAAAAGCAGCGCAACAAGCAGATCATCCGCTTTCGCACGCGCGCGGCGGCTGACCGCTTTCTTGCGATGCTGGCAGAGAGAGCGCAAGCAAAAACAGACAGCGATCCGCTGTAAAAGCGCATACCCGTGTGTTTGGAACACACGGGTATGCTTGTTTTTTATAGGGTTAATACGATTTTGTTTTCTGCGCCCTTTTTCAGGGTAAAGGGCAGGGTGTGCGTCGTTCCATCTACCGTGATGGTAGCCTCATAATCCCCGTAATAGCCGCGGAAGGCAAAGGCTTGCTCGCCGCATTCGCCGTGCTCGTCCGTCTGCCATTCCTCCTTAATCAGGTGGCAGAGGCACTTGTAGGCGGGCTTTTCGCTGCCGTCAAAGCGCAGCAGTGCGCCGTGGTAGTAGTTTTCTCCTGCGGTCATATCCCCCTGTGGAGCAAAGGCGGCGTAGCCGTCCTGTAGGTTCCAGTAGATGACCTTTTCCATCTTCTCCATCGAGAACCAGACGCGGTAGAGCATCGAAATGGCCTCTGCCTGCAGCTCCTCGTCCTGTGCTTCGCGCGAGTAGGCAGGCACCGTGACCTCCGTGATCTGCATGGGTAGGTTGAAATCGGCATACAGGTCGTGAATCTTGTAAAGGAAGGTGGGATCCAGCAGCATGCGGGAGGCCTCTGCCTCTCCCTCGCGGCGGTAGAAGAGGTGATACTGCAGACCGATCGAATCAATCGTGGCCCCCTTGCGGAGTGCACGCTCGATCTGCATATAGTAGGGAATGCGGTTGCCGATGTAGTGGTTATGCCAAACAAAGCGGGCAGGGTCGGTCGCCTCGTTGATGGTCAGCTCGTTGTCGGGAAAATAGCGTCGTGCTGTGGCAAAGCTCCATTCCACGATCTCAGGGTCGTAGAAGAATTTGCGCGCGCAGCCGCACAGCGTCTCGTTGATGACCTCCCAGTTGGGAATCTCGTCCGAATACCGATCGGCCAGCTCGGCAAAGCGCTTTTCCAGCAGTCGCTTGGTCTCGTCAATGTCATCGGGCAACCAGTCGGGTGACCATTGCATATAGTTGAGGCAATGCGCCTTTGGCTCAATTCCGTGCTGGCGGCAGTAAGCCAGGCAAAGATCGGGGGCGGGGCGGCGGTAGATCTTCTCGCTGTCGGCAGCAAAGCGAAGATTGCCCGGCTGCGGCTCCAGATCCTTCCAGTAAAAGGGCAGGGTGGCCAGGTTAAAGACCTCGGCAAATTTTTCTTTATAATGCTCATTTTTCTCCGCGCTCTCCATCTCATCCAGCATGAAGCAGTTGGCACCAAAGCGGAAGGCGTGGTTTTTTAAACGCACCCGCACGCTCGCGGCAAGCGGCTTGCCGTCTTTGTCCTGCACGCGTAATGTGGCGTTCCCCTTGCGGTAGGTCTCTATTCCCTCGCGCACGCGGGCGTCAATCTCACTTTGATTCTGATGGTATGCCTGCAACAGATAGTCTTTTCGTTCCATAGCGTCCTCCGAACAATGCGTTTTTTCTTTATTATACCAAGGAGGTATGCCTCTCTACAAGGGAGAAAACGAACGAAAAAGGTTTGATTTTCAAAACAGAATGTGCTATAATATGGAAAAAATAAGGTAATTACGAAAGGAAACGGCATGTTTTTTGAAGAGGAGGGGCTATTGCCCCGGTTGCAGGAGGTTCTCTATTTTGATTTCCCCGTGGTGCGCATGTCGCACGTGTTGCACCGCCATGCCGCGTTGACGGTGCGCCTAGAGAGCGACACCACCATCACCACGCAGGGCAAGCGGTATCGCCTGAGCGGGGAAAACGTTTGCTATTTCCCGCCGGATACCCCCTATGTGCGAGAAAGCGTGCGGGACAGAATGATCGTTTTTCATTTCACGCTGCCTGAGGGCGCGCCGGAGGAGTTTGCCACCCTGTCCGTGCCAGGCTTTGCACGCATTGCAGAGCTGGCAAAGGAGGCGCATCGCGCCTTTTCAGAAAAAAAGGCGGGGTATTATTACCGCGCCAATGCTTGCTTTTTTGAGATTCTCTCGCTTTTGCGGGAAGAGCAGACTGTCCACACCGCGAACAGGCCGATTGACGAGGCCGTGCGGTATGTTGCACGTCATCTTTCGGATGCCGAGCTGACTGTGAGTGCGATAGCGGCTACCGCCTATGTCAGCGAGGTGCATTTGCGAACCCTCTTCCACCGCCATCTTGGCTGCTCACCAAAGGCGTATATCACGCGCCAGCGGCTTGCCTACGCCCGCTCGTTGCTGGAAAGCGGATTTTATACAGTCGAGGAGTGCGCTCGCCGTGCCGGCTTTGGTGATCCAAAGAATTTTGCCGTGGTGATGAAGCGCGAGACCGGTCGCTCACCATCCGCTTGGAGACGGGAATGTGGAGGGACGTAAAAAAGCGAGGGGTTTGGGGTGATTTTTGTAAAAAGCACCCCAAACCCCTCAAAAACGTTATGGAAAAAGGATAAGGCGCACGTTCGTTCCTCGGTAGGGGACGGCGCCCACGACGTTCCGCATGAGGTAACGCTTACGGCAATGCCACATCTTTCTCATGTGGTTACCACATTCGGCGCCACGCCGATATAGGTTACACGCGCGGGAGCCGTTTTTTCAGAAGAACAAGCCAGACGGCCAAGGCAATATCGCCCACCACGGCCACTGATGCCACACCAACCGAAAGCGCCATCGTGCTGCTGTTTTCTGCAGCCAGCTCCTCCTTGGCCCTCAGCAGCTCTGCAGTCATCTCCTCCTCGGCCTTGGCAAGGTCTGCAGCAGTATCCTCCTGTGCCGTTGCCTGCTCCTCCATTTGTTTCGCAAACTGCTGCTTCAAAGCCTCCAGCTCTTGCTTGGATACCGTATTCTTTAAGCCTTCCTCCAATTCATCGATCTGTTCTTGCAGATCCTTACGCATCTCCTCCAGCATGGTGACCAGATCGGCACTAGCCTTCTCGATCGCGCCCTCTAGCTCTGTACGCATAGCGGTATCGTTGTCAGCGGCAACCGTTTTGGCAGCCAGAATCGCCTCGTCAAGTGCCTTGATCTTTTCCTCCAGCAGCGCTTGATCGGCTTTTTGCTTGATCGCCGCTTGTAAATCGGCTGTCGCCTTTTCAAGCTGCTTTTCAAGGCTCACTATGGCTGCGTTGAGCAGCTCGTCTGCCTTTTGATATTCTGTGCGCAGACCACCAACACCCAGCACCGAGGATTCATTGGCGTTTTCCACAATCTTCTTCACTTCTGCGATTTGCGAGGCGAGCTCGGTTGCATCAGCCTTGGTGTCGATGGCTGCTTGCAGGCTGCTTGTTGCCTGCTGCAGCTCAGCGCGAAGACTGTCGATTGCCGCTTGCATGGCGGCATCTGCACGCTCCAAGGTATCCTTTAGACTATCAATATCTGTTTTCTCTGCATAACGATCGGCCATGCCCTCTACCGTTTTGGCAAGCGCATCCAAGCGTCCCGCCAGCGAAAGGATATCGGCAGAATTGGTCTGCGTTTTGGAAAGCGTTGTATGCAGCGTAGCGGTCAACTCTTCGATCTGGTCCTCTAACGCACCGATCAGATCCTGCAGTGCCTTGTCGGCTGCCTTGACGTACGCTGAAAGGTCGGCAAGAGCGTCTTGGTCAATGGCAGAATCTTGTAGTGTTTTGACCGTTTGGGTGAGGGCAGCCAGATCGCCAGCCAGCCCAGCCAGCTGGGAATCATGCATAGCATCGTTGGCCGTGCCTTGATTGACCTTCGTGGTCAGCGCCGCTATTTCTGTTTTCAGCGTGTCGATCAGATCCTGTAGTGCCGCATCCGCTGCCTTGACAGCGGTAGAGAGATCGGCAAGATCGGCTTGGTCAACAGCGGAATCCTGTAGCGTCTTGACCGTTTGCGTGAGGGCTGCCAGATCGGCAGCGAGCTCAGCCAGTTGGGAGTCATGCATAGAATCATTTGCCATGCCTTGGTTGACCTTCGTGGTTAGTGCCTCTACCTGTGCCGTCAATTCCGCAACTCGATCCTCCAATGCTTTTACAGCCATCTCCTGCGCCATCTTGGTGTCTTCCACCAAATCGGCCAGCGCATCCAAATCGGCTTTGCCGGCTGCCGTGGCGGAAAGCGTATTCAGCTCCGCTTGCAATGCGTCTGCCTGCTCAATCAGCTCGACGATCTTGCTATCCAGCAAAGACACGCGCGAGGTTGCAGACATCACCTGCGACTGTAGCGTACTAACCCGCCCGGACAATTCATCAATTTGCGCCTGCAGATCAACGGTGTCCGTAGCACCAACCGCTAAGGTCAAGGCACAGCAAAACAGCATCAACAACGCCAAGCAGCCTATTTTTTTCATATCTATATCCTCCAAGAGTTATACGTTGATACATTCCATTATAACACCGGTATTCCTGCCTGTCAATAGAAATCGGGCGCGGCTTTCGCCGCGCCCGATCTTGACTTTTTAGTTACATTCCGCAACCAGCGGGCCTGCCAGCTCGGAGAGGAAGAACAGGCGACCGGGAAGGGTGGGAATATAGGTAGAGGTGATCCAAGGAGTCGTTTCATGACGCAGCGTCATCCACAGCGACATACCCTGCCACTGCATGCCACGACCAAGCGTGCCGTCTGCACCGCCAATGGCATAATCCGCCTGCAGGAAGAGGCCGGGGCCGATGGTGTTGGCACGGCAAGGCACCAGCGTGGTGCGGGACTTAAAGCTGGTCAGCGCGTTCTGCTCTACCGTCAGGGGATGGATCTTGGCACCAATGCGATAGGGTGCCTTCTCCCACTCGGCAGCGGTGGCGTAATCGGCAGCAAAGGTGGGCTCCCAGAAAGCGATATGGCACATTCTGCCAATGCCGTATACCAGCACCAGGCGTGCGCCGTCTGCCTTCAGAGCGGCAATCTTTTCGGGATAGGTAGGCAGGTTGGTCTTGGTGGCAAAGTTGCGCTGTGCGGGAGGAACGGTCAGCTCGCCAAGCGGATTGAAGAGCGCGTTCTCCATCGCGTACTGGAAGGAGCCGGGGTTATCGGAGGGGAGGGTGTTGCCCTAGCCGTCTGCCCACTCATCCATATTAAAGGTAAACACGTGCTCGCATGAGACCTGCCACTCACGCAGTAAGTAGACCACCCACTTGTACATGCCCATCGGGCCTACGGGAAGGATAAAGGCGATCTTTTCGCCACGCTCCTTTGCCAGGCGGATCTGCATGGCGATCTCATGGCCCATGTAGGTCTCAAATTCGCCAAGGCTCTCGCACTTGACGGGGGTAAAGCCCTCGTTCCACTGTGCCTGTCTCTCGGTAATGGTCTCGGGTGCGCCAATGCAAGCATCGATCTTCTCAAAATCCCAGCCTGCGGGGTAAAAGCCCTCAAGAGAGCTGCCCTTTACGGTAGAATTGAAATTCATAGTATATCTCCTTTTTACAGCAATAGTCGGTACCTTCATTTTACCATGTTAGATGAGCAATTGCAATATACTTTGCTATCCAAAAAGGGTAAAATAATATACTTGATTTTTCTGTGTGTTTATTGTATACTGGTAACATGAAGAAGTATTTTGAGCACAAGCTGCAAAACCTGATTAATGTCAGCCGCATCATTGCCATTCATTATTTTGAATTTGATCGGCACTTCCGTACAAAGAAGGAGACCCACAACTTTTGGGAAATGGTGTACGTGGACAAGGGCAGCCTGATCTGCACCGCGAATGAGGAGACGGTGCCGCTTTCGGAGTGGGAGCTGCTGTTTCACAAGCCCATGGAGCACCATGCTCTGGCCGCAGACGGAAACGAGACACCGCGTGTATATATCCTTTGCTTTTCCTGTCGCTCAGAGGCGATGCGCTTTTTTGATGGCAAACGACTCAAGGCCGACCCCACCTGCATCAAAATGATCTACTCCTTGCTCTCGGAGGGAAAAAAGACCTTTCAAATTCCCATCTCTGATCCCAATTCCAAAAAGATGGAGCAGCTAGAGCATCCCTCTCTTGGCGGGGAACAGATGATCAAAAATTATTTGGAGATCTTTCTCATCAGCCTGCTGCGCGCGCAGACCGAGACCGAGCGCGGCAATGAGATCTTTCTCCGTCAAAAGGACTACGCGCGCAAGCCCATTCGCGACGTGATTGAGGTGCTGCGCGGGGGGATTTACCGTTCGCTGACTATCGACGATATCTGCGCCGCTACCTCTTACGGGCGGGCGTACCTGTTCCGCGTGTTCAAGGCGGGAACCGACCAGACCATCATGGAATACTATCTCTCGCTGAAGATCGAGCGTGCCAAGCAGCTACTTGTCGAAAACGAGCTGACGGTGAAGGAAATTTCCTCTCTGCTCGCCTTCAATGAGGCCAACTATTTTTCCAAGACCTTCAAGCGTGTAACCGGTCTTACCCCGACCGAATACCGCCAAAAACAAACAGATATCATATAAAGGAGAAAAAACCATGAGATTTTTAGCAGTAGGCGCACACCAGGACGACAACGAATTTGGCTGCGGCGGTCTTGCCGCCAAGCTGGTGGCCGCAGGCCACGAGGTTCGCTTTCTCAGCCTTTGTAACGGCTGTGGCGGCCACCACATCATGACCCCGGAGGAGACCACCGCGCGCCGCGGCAGAGAGTCTGCCGCCGTTGCCAAGTACCTTGGCATTACCTATGACGTGTGGGATATTGATGACTGCACCATCATGCCCGACCTGGAAACCCGCATGCGTCTGATCCGCTACATCCGTACCTACAATCCGGATGTCATTATTGCTCACCGCACAAACGACTATCACGCCGACCACCGCGCGGCTGCCCAGCTGGTGCAGGATGCTGTGTACATCCTCACCGTGCCGCACACCTGTCCCGATGTGCCTGCTATGCGTGAGATGCCCATCATTCTTTACTATGAGGATCGCTTCAAGTATCCGCCCTTCAACCCCACCTATGTGATCAGCATTGATGACGTCGTCGACAAGAAGTTCTACGCCTGCCACCTCAATGAGAGCCAGGTTTACGAGTGGCTGCCCTACACCTTCCTGCAGACCGTGCCGGAGGGAGAGGAGGCTCGCCTTGCCTGGCTGAAGGGCGAGGATCCCGCCACCATGACCGACGAGACTATTCTCGCGCACAGCCGCGAGGATGGCTACGCCATTCGCTTTGCCCAGACGGCCGCCCGCTTCCGCGCGGAGCTGATTGCCCGCTACGGCAAGGAAAAGGGTACTGCTGTATGCTATGCCGAGGCCTTTGAGCTGGGTGAATACGGCAAGCAGCCGAATGAGGAAGAGGCTGCCATTCTGGCCGCTCTGTAAGCCGCTTTATGATCCCCTTTGAGCAGTTAACCGTTGAACAAAAGCTGGGGCGCGTGCTCTGCGCACGCGTGGTCGAGCTGGGCGATAATCTGGACTTTACGTTGGAGATGATCAAGCAGCAGGCCGTTGGCTGTGTGCAGGTCACCATCAACGGAAAGGCAAAGGAGACCATTGCCCGCCTGCGCGAGGCTGCCGACTATCCCTTGCTTATCATCAATGATATGGAGCGCGGCTATCCCCTTTCGGGACTTCCGAGCGTTCCCCTGCTTTCGCTTGCCGCCTGCAGTGATCCGACCTATGCGCGGGTGTTTGCTGCCGGTGTCGCCAAGCACGCGATGGCCGACGGTTATAATGGCTGTTGGGGCCCTGTGTTGGATATTTTGTATCAGGACGGCCCTTGTCGCGTAGGCAGAACCGCAAGCGACACGCCCGAGGGCGTTTTGCGCCTTGCGCGGGAGATCAACCGTGTTTTCCGCTCCTACGGCTTTTTGGGCACGGGCAAGCATTACCCCGGTGGCACCGATAAAAGCATGGACACTCACATGGTGGAGGGCATTTCCTACGATACCGAGGAGCAGCTCCTGAAAAGCTCGCTTGTTCCCTATTTGGAGCTGATGAGGGAGGGCCTGCTGACCGCTATCATGGTAGGGCATACCCTGTTCCCCAATGTTGACCCCGACTATCCTGCCAGCCTGTCGAAAAAGGTGATCGATATCATCCGCCGACAGGGCTATGACGGTCTGATCTATACCGATTCTCTCGCCATGATGGGCATCTTGCAGAAATACGGTGAGAAAAATGCCATGGCACTGGCGCTGATGGCGGGTAACGACATCATTCTGCCCAACTACCGCACACCCATGCGCGAGGTATGGCAGATGATGCGTGATGCCTACCGGGAGGGGTTGATCACCGATGAGGCGCTGGATGCTGCCGTACGCCGCGTCATGCAGGCGGAGCAGCTTTCTATTACCCCCGCCCAAAATCCCTATCCGCTGCCCGACAACGCTGCCGAGATCTTAGAGGCGGTCGCGCGAGACAGCATGACCGCCCTTTGTGATGAGGGGGTCACCTCGGCCATCGACCCGCAAGCAAGACGTCTGTTTGTGGTGATGACCTCACAGGACTACACGGGTGAGGACAATGCGGCCGAGATCAGTGAAAAAACGTGGTACAGCCCTGCCGCGGTGAAGGCGGCGATTGCCGAGCGTTTCCCGCAGGCGGAGATCGTTACCATTCCCGAATTTCCCGATCAGCGGCAGAACGAAAAGGTGCTGACCGCCGCCACGCGCCACAGCGAGGTGGTCTTTGTCACCTACTGCAACACCTCACCTTATCTTGGCACTGACGGGCTTACCCGCCGTGTCGAGTCGGTCATCAACGCGCTTTCTCTGTCGGGCAAGCTGGAGGCTGTTGTGCATTTTGGCAACCCGCTGGCACTCTGCCCGCTTTTGCCGATCCCGCGCCGCATCTTTGGCTACAGCGCACCCGCTGCGCAGCACTACGCCTTTGATGTGCTGGCAGGCCGCTTGGAGGCCCGCGGCAAAATGCCTTTCCCCCGCTTGATGAAATAATTTGCAAGCAGCCTGTTTTGAAAAAACGGGCTGCTTTTATTGCATCCGCTTATGTTTTGTGCTATAATGAGATATCATTTGATATGGAGATCCCATGATGAACAAGAATTTCAAGGCACCCGATTGGAAAACGTATCTCCCTCGCCCCGTATGTGAGGCACACAAGGAATACGAGGCCTTTTATGATAAAGCCTGGGAACTCGCGCGCGACCATGTACGCGACATTCCCGGCATGCCGCAAAACCCCTACATGGACGAGGCATTTTGCGACACACAGGTATGGATCTGGGATAGCTGCTTTATGAGCCTGTTCTGCAAATTCGCACAGGAGGTCTTTCCCGGCGTAGAGACCTTTCAAAACTTTTACGACGTGCTCTATCACGGCAAAACGCTGCCTCTGATCACCCCAACGGAGAATGAGCCGGAATGGACAAGAGCCACCCCCGGTGTGCCCACCAACATCAAGGTTCACATTGCGGACAACCCGCCGCTGTTTGCCTTTGGCGAGTATGAAAACGCCTTGATCCACGGTGACCGGGATTACCTGCGTGAGCTGCTGTATGATCGGCAATCGCTGCAACGACATTACGAATGGTTTGAGAGTCAGCATGAAATACACGACATTCCCGGTGTGCTTGAGAAAAGCCACCTGATCTGCGAAAGGGACGGCTACCGCTGGGAGGGCGGACGCTCCGGCATGGACAACACCCCGCGCGGTCGCACGGGCGAGTGCTGCGAGAGAGAACGCCCCAACAATCCCGATATGCTGTGGATCGATGCGATCTGCCAGCAAGCCCTTTCGGCGCGCCTGCTTTCCCGCATGTTCGCGCTGCTGGGAGACAGCAAAAACGAAGCGCTTTGGCAAGAAAAATTCCTTGCAAAAAAGCAGCTTGTCAACGACCTGTATTGGGACGAGAAGGACGCGTTTTATTACGATATCGATTGCAACGACCACCATTTCTACAAGGTTGTGACCATTGCCTCCTACTGGGCGTTGACCGCCGGCGTTGCCACGCGTGAGCAGGCGCTTGCCATGGCGGCACGACTGAAGGATCCTACCGATCTCGGCGGCACACTGCCCTTGCTCTCCCTCTCCAAACAGGATGGCGACTATTCCAAAACGGGCAAATATTGGCGCGGCTCTATGTGGCTGCCCACCGCCTATGCCACGCTCAAGGGTCTTGCTGAATACGGGCTGTATGACGACGCGCACGAGGCTGCCTTTAAAATCATGGCGTACATGCAAAAGACCTATGCACAATTTGAGCCGCACACGATCTGGGAATGCTACGCGCCCGAGGGTTACCGCCCCGGCACGCAGACAAACGATAAAACGATCTGCCGCCCCAATTTCTGCGGCTGGTCGGCACTCGGCCCGATCTCGATCTACATCGAATATGTGCTCGGCTTTCACACCATCAACGCCTTTGACAAGATTGTCAAATGGGCAAAGCCAAGGGATATCGATGGAAAAATCGGTATTCAAAATCTGCGCTTTGGCAGCATCGTAACCGACATCGTAGCAGAGGAAACAACCTGCCGCGTCAGCACCAACGCACCCTATACCTTGGAGATCAACGGCAAGGCCTATGCCATCGGGGCAGGCGAAACCGTCATCACATTATAACGACAAAAGTCCTCCCCGGCACCATGTGTGCCGGGGAGGACTTTTGTATATAGGCAGGTTGCGAGAAAGCCTCGCGCTGCGCATTCAAAAAAAGAAAACCGAACCCCAAAGGGGTCGATTTTCTTTGGCGGAGGGAAAGGGATTCGAACCCTTGTGGGCGGGTGCCCAAACGGTTTTCAAGAAGTCTACCAAAGAATACCGTTTCAGCTCAGTTCGGTGCAGTTTGTGCTAAAACGATTCGCAAAAATCCTTATTTTACAAGGCTTTTTTGGACTGTTTGGAACTGTTCTGAATCGAAACGAATTAATCGGAATCGATACAGACCCCTCGTTTTTTGAGGAATTTTTTGCACTTTGGAGAGAATTTGGAGAGAATTCGCGAGAGAAGAATTGCAACTGCAGTACATCGAGATTTTTCTTTTTTT
>JAFTQX010000037.1 GCA_017462545.1 Clostridia bacterium | reverse complement strand
TATCCGTCTTCGGTAAAGACCTCGGCAGTGGCCTCTTCGTTTTTGTAATAGCCAAGCATGACGTTTTCACCCTTGACTTGAATTTCACCGGTGGTTTGCCCTTCATCGTAGTCAATGCGAACGTCAACGCCATATACCGGCTGTCCGACAGAGTGGAAGCGAACCTTGCCGGGAGAATTTACTGCTGCTAAGGGGGCGCATTCGGTAATGCCGTATCCTTCCAGCACGGTGATGCCGAAGTGATAGAAATCCTTGATAATATCCGGGCTGATCGGCGCGCCGCCGCAAACAATGCTCTTCAGGTTGCCGCCAAATGCTGCGGTGATTTTGCCAAAGAACTTGTGGCGGACATCAATACCCATGTTCAAGAGGGCGGTGTTCATCTTCATCGCCATGCGAACCTTCTTTTCAAGCCCCTGCTTGCGGATTTCATCCCAGATGCGCTTGTGCATCGTTTCTACAAATAGGGGAACAAGAGCCAAAGCGTTTGGCTTGAAGGTGGCGAAGTTCTTCATGACACGCTTGATGCTGTCGTTGATAAAGGCCTCTGCACCAATGTTGATAACGCCAAGCTCACCGCAGGTCATTTCATAGGTGTGGTGCGGCGGCAGGACGGAAACAAAACGGTTCTCGTCATCGTAGCTCATCGACTTGCAGGAGGAGTTAACGGCTGCTGTCAGGTTGCGCTGGCAGAGCATAACGCCCTTGCTTGTGCCTGTTGTGCCGGAGGTAAAGAGCAGGGAGCAGCAGCGTTCCATGTCCGGCTCAAGATCTAGGTAAGAGCGGTCGCCCTCCTCAATGGCTTTGTTACCAAGTGCAACGACCTCGGAGGCAGGCATTACCTTGTCGCCGATTTCGTCTTCGTTTGGCTGAATGGGGAAATAATAGCGAACAGAGGAAACATCTTTCGTTGCCTCGCGCAGCTTGCCGTTAAAGCAGGCGGTATAGAAAACTGCCTCGATTTCCGCAGTTTCAAAGAATCCTGCCAATTGGTCAAGTGCCAGCTCCTTATCGAAAGGAACAATGGTATTGTTGCTGTTCGCAACTGCGAGGTATACGGTCGTGTAAAATGGATGGTTGTCGCCGATAATGGCGATATGCTTGCCGTCAAAGCCGAGGCGGCGGAGCGCAGTGCCAATGGCGTTGACATTGTATTGCAGATCATTGTAGGTGTATTGCTTGACAGTTCCGTCCTCAACATACTGGTAGAGATTTTTGTCACCGAACGCAGCGGCGCTGCTGTCAACAAGATCGCGTAAGCTTTGAATGGTTTTGTTTTCCTTTGCGTGAAGATTGTTTACCATTCTCATGCAAAACATCTCCTTTCTTGTACAACATAAAATTCCACCGTATATTTTACATCAAAAGGGCGAATTTGTCAATACTTTTTTTCACACGTGTTTCTGCCGCGGGGAAAGCGTAACAGAATTCGTGAATTTTTTTGCATATCTGTTGTTTTTTTATCTTTGGTATGCTATAATCATATTGAAGAATAATGATAATGAAAGGCACTTGATCGTGGCATTGTCAAGTAAAAAGAGACTTTGGGTTGTGATAGCGGTGATCGGCGGGGCGATGGGTCTGCTGCTGGCTGCCATTCCGCTGCTTTCGTGGCTG
>JAFTQX010000036.1 GCA_017462545.1 Clostridia bacterium | reverse complement strand
GGCTCCCTTTCTGCCGCATCTGCCGCTACTGTCATGGCATTCGAGATTCTAAGGCAGAATTCTTAAACAGCAAAAGCGTCTATCCTTTTCGGATAATATCATTCACGGGCATTGACTTTTTCCTGTGCGAATACTATGATAGAATTACCGAAAGTAAGGAGGTGCTTTGATGAAAAAATTTGCTTTTATCGGTGCGGGCAGCCTGGTATTTACCCGCAACGTGGTGCGCGATCTGCTGACCTATCCCGCATTCGAGGATGCGCACCTGGCGCTGATGGACATTGACCCCACCCGCCTGGAATACGCCAAGCGCGCCTGCGAAAAAGTCATTCGCGAATTTGGGGTATCCGCTACCGTGACCGCAACCATGGATCGCCGCGAGGTGCTGAAGAACGCGGACGGTGTGGTCTGCACCGTGTTCAACGGCGGCATCGACGTGTGGCGCCGCGATCTGGAGATCCCGCAAAAATACGGTGTCAGCATGAACATCGGCGATACCAGAAGCGTTTCCGGCATTTTTCGCGCGGCGCGGCATATTCCCCTCCTGCTGGATATCTGCCGCGAGATCGAGGAGCTTTGCCCCAACGCCGTATTCCTGAATTACACCAACCCTATGACCATGCTCTGTCGCGCTATGCAGCTGCATACCAAGGTCAACGTGACCGGCCTTTGCCACTCGGTACAGGGTACTGCCGCCATGCTGGCAAGATGGCTGGAGGTACCTTATAATGAGGTCAGATACACCTGCGCGGGTGTCAATCATCAGGCGTTTTATACCGAATTTTCTCATAACGGCAAGGATCTTTACCCTGCCCTGCGGGAGAAGCTGGCAGACCCGAGCTACTATGCCAAGGAGCTGGTGCGTAACGAAATGTTCCTGCGCCTGGGCTATTACGTGACCGAGTCCTCTGGCCACAACTCCGAGTACAACGCCTGGTTCCGCAAGCGCCCCGACCTGCTGGAGAAGTATTGTTCCGACCACGAGGGCGCCCGCTGGAATCCCGGTAAAGAGCTGTATTCCATCGAGCTGTACGAGGACAAAGCCAGGAATTTCGTTAAGACCATGCAGGAATGGATAGACACGCCTCTTGACAGAACAGCGCCCCGCAGCAACGAGTACGCCGCCGAGATCTTCAACGCGATCCTGGGCGACGGTAAACCCATCGAGTTCAACGGTAACGTGATCAACGACGGCTGTGTGCCCAATCTCCCCGCCGACGCTTGCGTAGAGATCCCCGTTTACGCCTCCCGCCAGGGCCTGCGCAAATGCTACGTGGGCAAGCTGCCCGACGAGGTGGCGATTTTGGTAAACCAGACCGCCATGATGGAAAACCTTGCCGTGGATGCCATTATGGAGAAAAACAGACAAAAGCTGAACCGCGCCGTGATGATGGACCCCCTCTGCTCTGCCGTGCTTTCTTTGGAGGAGATCGAGCGTATGTGCAACGAGCTGTTTGAGGCAAATAAGGACTATCTCGGAGATTGGAAATCATAACCACCCGTCAAACGGGTGGTTTGCACTAAGGCTAAAAGCCCAATACTACCGGCCAGCGGCTCAAGCCGCTGGCTTTCGTATACTCAAGCCTATTGCCTTTGCCACCTTTGCCGCCCTTGAAAGGGCGTTTGTATTACTTGCTACCCTTAAAAGGGTCTTCGTATTCTTTC
>JAFTQX010000035.1 GCA_017462545.1 Clostridia bacterium | reverse complement strand
TGCCTTGGTGCCCCGCATCAGCTGCTTGACGAGATAGGCGCTGCCGCGCGTGGCCGCCCGGCAGCCAAAGAAGGCGAAAATCGCCGCACCCGTGCAGAACAGACCACCGCCAAGCAGCAGCAGCGCCGCAGGCCATTGCCCTGTCAGCAGCAGCACAGGGGAAACGCCTATGCCGGCAACCGCCACGGCGGCCAGCGAGACATTGACCGCATAGGCCGAGATCACAAGTGACCACAGCACTACAAGCAGCGAGAAAAGAATAGCCGCTGCCGCCAGCAGCAGTGAGCCCCAGATGGGCGAGCCAAGTGCCAGCAGTACGATTTCCCACGCGCGCCATGCGCGTTTTTCCTTGCGGGGTGGTGCTTCTATCTGTATGCCGGCAAGAATGTCTGCCGGTGAGCCCATGGCGGCCACGGCCTCCTCCTCGGATAAGCCGTCCTCCATCCTGTCCTCAATCATTTCACGGTAATAATCCAGCGTTTTTTCGCGGTCGGCTGCACCGCGCGCGGCCAGCCCCTGCGCAAGCGCCTCTAAAAACTCTTGCTTTTTCATGGTTTCTCCCCCCGTGTGACGAATTGATAGATCATGGTGATCTCCTTCCATTCCTCGGCAAAGGCGGCAATGCGAGCCCGCCCCGCCGCGGTAATGTGATAGTATTTTCGCAGGCGACCGTTGTGCTCGACCGCGCGCACCGTCAGCAGCGCGGCTGCTTCCAATCGGCGCAGAATGGGGTAAAGCGTTGATTCGGAGATCTCAATATACGGCTGCATATCCTTGATGATCTGATAGCCGTAGGAATCCTCGTTTTGAATGGCTGCCAGCACGCATATATCCAGCAAGCCACGCTTCATTTGTATATCCATGCCATACCTCCTGTCATGTTATACTATACCACACACAGTATAGGCTTGTCAAGTGAAATTTGTGAAAAAGATAAAAAAGAGCCAACCCTGTTGCGTATGCAACGGGGTTGGCGAAAACGCTTATTCTTCCTCCCACACAAGCGGGGCAACCGAAAGACAGCCCGGGTGCGGGGTGGGGGCATTCGGCCAGCCGCAGGTGGTGATATACCACTTGCCGTTGTCGTAAATAATCTCGGGCGCGTGGGCATCCAGTATGGCAATTGGCTTCAAGGCGCCGTCCTTGCCGTCATATTCGCCAAAGCAGCGCGGGTCGCGTGAAACGAAGACCATGGTATTGTTATAGGTCTCACGGCTACAGTTGGTGTAGGTGATAAAGAGGTAATACAGGTCGCCCTGCTTGACCACAAAGGGCGATTCCATCGCGCCCCAGGGGGGATTCATCTCAGCCCCGTCACCGCTGGAGAGCGCGTAGCCCTCAAACTGCCAATGCAAAAGATCGTTGGAGGAAAGCACAGATACCGCGCTGCGGTGCTCGCGAATGCCGACCACATACATCAGGTATTCACCGGGGGCCACCTCTAACACAAAATGGTCACGGTGCACCGCCATGGGCGGCTCATCCTTGATCTCTACCTTGTAGCCAAACCACTCATGCATATCGGGCGATATGGCCAGCATGGTGGGGGAGGGGCCGTAGAACATATAGTAGTCGGTCTCCTTTTTGAACACACAAGGCGCCCAGGCCAGCGTGCCGTGGTCGATGGATTTGCCGATCTCGGTCATCGGCTCCTCCATGCTGTCGCCTACGGCGTGCACGAAATACCGCTCCCCGCGAGGGTCTCCGTCCGTGTGGCTGGTAATGCCGTACATGTGCAGTCGCCCATCGGCACCGCGCAGGATGCAATGGTCATTGACGTAGCGCCCGAATTTCTCGGGGCGAAACAGGGGCTTCCATTCTCCGGTTCGTTTTGGTATTCGCATATATCGTACTCCTTTTTAGATGTTCAGAAAGGTCATGACGGTCTCGTCGGAATAGGGCTTCATGGCGGCAAGCAGCTCGTCGCTTTGCCCGTCATACACGCCGTAGGTATGGTATCCTGCTGCATGCGCGTTTTGCAGGGCGGTCAGGTTGTCATCAAAATAGTGTACCTCGGCCGGGGCACAGCCGATCCTGCGCGCCACCTCAAAAAAGAGGCGCGTGTCGGTCTTGTCGAGCGAAAAATCCTCAACAGACCAGACCGTTTCAAACCACTCAAACACCCCGTTGTGCGAAAGGCACGCGTCGGTTGCGCAATGCGGGCTGGCTGTCAGCACAAACAGCCGCGCTCCGCCCTCGTGCAGGCGGCGCAGATAGTCATAAACACCCGGCTTAAGGGAAATGTTGTTCGCATAATCCCCCACCAGTCTGTCCTGCATGCGCTTGACCAGCGCCTCTGTGCTGTCGGTCAGACCGAAATGCTCGCGAAAGTAGATGGCACTTTTGGTGTAGCCAAGCGGGGTGATGATGGAAGCCATCTCCTCGCCGTAGGAAACGCCCTCCTCGTCCAAAATGCCCAATAGCCCGCGCGTGAAATAGGGCATCGAGTCTACCAGCGTACCGTCCAGATCAAACACGTAAATTCCTTGCATGGTTTCTCCTTTTTCGTTACAAAACCAGCATCAGCACGCCGAGTGCGGCAGCCAAAGCAGCAACCCCAACCGGTGCGCAATGATGCAAAAAATCGGCGTAGCCAAAGCGGTGACCTTGCTTTTTGAGCATACCCGTCCACATAATGCCGGCCAACGCTCCCACCGGGGTGAGCAACGCACCAAGGTTGGAGCCAATGACCGCCGCGTATACGCCCACCTCCCGTACACCATCCGAGAGCAGCCCCGCTACCGAGCAGTAAAACGCGCTCATGGGGATGTTGTTGATCAGGTTGCAGACAAGGGCAGAGGAGATGCCGTACGTCCAGCCCACCTCGCCCGTCTTGGCCAGCAGGTCAGCAAAGGCGGCGGTGGCGCCCGAGGCACCCAGCGCCAGGATCAGCACAAACATCGAAAGAATAAAGGGGAGCAGCGGCCACGGGGCACGCTTCAGGCAGGAAAGCAGCACGCGCGGGGCGCGGCGACGCGCAAGGCAGGCCACGGTGGTCACCACCATCAGCGAAAGAGCAGAGAAGAGCGCAATGCTACACATATCCCACCCGAGGTAAGAGCCGATGGCGAGCAGCAGCGTGCAGCCGCCCAAATGCAAAAGACCAATGACCAGCAACAGTCGGTCGCGGAAGCGCATCTCGATCTTGACAGGCTCAATCGGCTCGCGCAGACGGCGACGAAAGAGCAGCCAAAGTACCAAAAGCGCGGCAAGTCCTGCCGCCAGCGTCGGCAGTACCATGACACCAAGATAGGTGATAAAATCAATGCCGTAGGTGGCCGCCAGGTAGACGTTGGTCGGGTTGCCGATGACCAATGCCATGCTCCAGGTATTGGCCGCCACAAACTCGGCCACCAGATAGGGCAGGGGGTCAATCTTGGCCGCGTGGGCAAAATAGCAGATAAAGGGGGTAAAGGTGAGAATGATGATATCGTTTGAGGTAAATACCGTCAAAATCGAGACGGCGGCATACAGCACAAGGAAGAGGCGCGTTTGGCTGTGCCCCGCGCGGGAAAGGGCAAGCGCGGCAACATAACCAAAAAAGCCGACCTCGTCGAGAAAGACCGAGAGCACGGTCATGGAGAGAAAGAGCAGGGCGATCTTGAGCGGGTTAATCGCGTCTTGCGAGGTCAGCGCGGCAAGCAGCTCGCCGCCGTCCGCCTGCCCGCTGAATAAGAGAACCAGAGCGCCAAGCAGAGCAATTGGCCAGTAGGTGTCGATCGAAAAACGGCCGATCGTCAGACGCGGAAAGAAGATGATCGCCGCGATCATCAGCGCCACGGTCGCGCCGCAAATACAAAGCGTTGTTGTCATAATGTCCTCTATATATAGGATAGATGTATTCCGAATGACATTGTAGCACAACCGCACGCGGATTGCAAGAGAAAAAAGAAAAACAGGGGCTGTCGCATTTCGGCATAACCGTAAACAAAAAGAAAGTGGAAGAATTTCTTCCCGCTTTTTTCTCCGTTTTTCGCCCTCGACATATGTGTATACGCCGCACGAGCGAAAAACAAAGATTTCTGCTCAAAATCCGCCGAGCCCCTTGCCACATATAAAAATGCGGGCGAGAAAAACATTTCTCGCCCTTTTTGTTGCACAAAAAGCATATGGATGCTGCATTTTTAATGAGACAGCCTCTACTTTGTTAGGATTTTTTAATGAACAAGCAATCGTACGGCTTCATCTCGATGCGCTCATCCTTCTTGAAGGTCTTGCCCGTGAGAATATCCTCGCCGTCAAAGGGAGAAGTCGTCCAGGCGGGCTTGCCCATGCTTTCAATGGCGGTAAATACCTCGCCGTATTCGCCGCTCATCATGCTGTTGAGCACGGTGTCGCTACCGTCTGCGATCGCGGTAATGCCGCATTCTGCCGCGATCTGCTTGATCACGCGGATGTAGTCATCCTTGCCAAGCTGGGCACCCAGCACGATGATGCGGCCATGGCCCACCTTGGTCTCGGTAATGGCGGCGTAGCCATCCAGGTAGCCGCTCTCACCGTCTGCGTAGGTACCGCGCACGGTCACGCCGTCACCCGGTACCAGCGCGTCAAAGATCACGCGGCCGGTCTCCAGCAAGCTACCATCCTCCCAGCGGATAGAGGGAAGATCGCCTGCCGGCATGTTGTTTGCGTACCATTGCTTCTCATCCGGCGCCGCCATATAGAAGGCACGGCGGATATTCGCCCACTCCTCCAGGTGTCCGTAGGGTGCGTGGGCGTATTTGTTGGAGTCGGGCGTCTGCACGTCGGAAAGCGGGCCGACCACCCAAGTGCCGCCTGCCTTGACCCATGCGAGAATGCGCTCCTCAAAGCCCTTTTCCTCAATGGTGTACTGCTGGGGCGAGACGATCATCTTATAGCCGGAAAGGTCTGCCCCCGCGCCGATCACGTCGGGGCGGAAGTGGCTGTCGGAGAGGTAATTGTGCACCGAGATCTGCAGGTGCTCAAAGCTCGTGAAATTCATCGGGTTGTAGCGGCTCATCCAGAAGGAGGTGTGCGGCCATACCACCGCCAGGTCTCTGCCCGACACACGGGTGCCCTCTAATGCGGGTCTGAGCTTGTCAAGTGCGGCCGAAACGTAGCGCACCTCGTCTGCCATGTGGCGCTCACGGCCCCAGCTGTCGACCACCGAGCCGTGCATCTGCTCATGCCCGCCCAGGTGATCGCGAAAGAGCCAGTAGCTGACCATCTCACCGCCCAGGGCAAAGGTGACAAGCGAGTTGGCAACCGCAAAATTGCGAATACGCGCGCCCTGCGGAACAAGGCCGCCGTTCCAGCAGCAGCTGGTCTCGGTGACCCAGAAGGGACGCTCCTTCAGCGTACGAAGGAAGTCAAGGAAGCGGGCAACCGCGTGCGGGCCGCCGTAATGGTTGAACTGGACCACCTCCAGCGAATCGTTGGTCAGCTCATAGTCGAGCTGCTGGGTGGGCATCATATCGGTGCCGATGGGAGCCTTGGTATATTGGCGCAGGATGTTCGCCTGCTCGGCGCAGAAGTCGGCGTAGATGTAGCTCTTGTATTCTGCCCAGGCCATCTTGTGAGAGGGGGGCGGAGAGGCGATGTCGTCCGGCGGGTCGATCTGGTCAAAGCTCTGGAAATCCATGCTCCAGGTATTGTGCTTCCATGCCTTGTTCAGATTTTCGATCGTGCCGTAGCGGCGCTCAAGGTAGCGGCGGAAGGATTGCGTGCAGGAGGGGCAGGTGCAGCCCTTATCCCGCGTCAGCGCGGTAAGCTCGTTATCGATCTGCCAGCCGATGATATTCTCGTCTTTTCCGAATTCCTTGCCCATCTCATGGCAGATCTTGCGGCAGAACTCGCGGAAACGGGGAGAGGAGGGGCAGGAGAGACGGCGAGAGCCGTGGGTGGCCTTCATGGTGTCGATCTCCATCATGATCTCCGGGTAGTTGACCTCCATCCACGCGGGCGGCGTGGCCGAGGGGGTACACATGATGACCGAGATGCCGCGCGCGCGGCATTTATCTACCATTTCACGGAACAGCGAAAAATCGTATTTTCCCTCGCTCGGCTCCATGGTCGACCAGGCAAACTCGGCAACACGCACGGTGTTGAGGCCGTGGGCCAGCATGATGTCGAGATCCTCGTCCATTTGCTCGCGCGGCCAAGACTCCGGATAATAGGCGGAGCCGTGATAGGGGGGCTTAAAATCGTACATAGTGAAGCATCCTTTCTTTTACGGAATTTGTTACACTATCATTATATTGGATTTATATCCGTTTGTCAATGAAAGAATCTTGCAGTTTCTATCACAATCTTGCGTGTTTATTGCAAATATGTCTGAATTTCCTCTGCGCGGACCTCGCGCGGCAAAATGCCCTTTTTGACTGCCAGAGAAGCGGCTACGCCGCCCGCCTCGCCAATGCCGACGCAAATGGGCATGACGCGAAAATTGGAGTGCGCCATGTGCGTGCCCGAGATGTTCCTGCCGGAGAGCAGCAGTCCGTCGATCTTTTCGGGCAAGAGACAGCCGTAGGGAATGGTATACCCCAGGGATTGCTTGAAGCCGTGCTGGCAGCCGGTCTTGTCCAGACTGGCACCGGTGAGGTTGTGCACGTCAAAGTTGAAGTGTGCGTCTCGCACGACCCAATTCTCAAACTGCCGCGCGGCGAGAATATCCTCCTCGGTCAGCGTGTATTCGCCGCGGAAGTGGCGTGTCTCGCGCACGCCCATCAGCGATGCCGCGCTGATGATATAGCAATTCTCGTAGCCCGGCACGTATTCGCGCAAAAAGCGCACGATCGGCTCCATCTGGCTGCGGCAGACCTGCTCGGCGCGTGTCAGATCCTCTGCCCGCGTGCCGTCTATATCGGTCACGTTGGTCATATTGCAGGTCACAATACCGGGCAGGGGAGACTTGTACAGCAAAACGTGCCCGGCGGGGTGGGGCAGCTTTTCTAAGGCCAGTGCCTGCAGCTCCCCCTTTTCGGTCTCTACCTTGGTTTCAAAGGATTCCGGCAGAGAGGCGCGTGCCATATCCACGCCGCCTACCTTGAACATCAAGGTGGCGGGCTGCATCTTGCCGTCGCTTTCTCGCCCCATGTAGTAAGACGCGCCGCTTTTTGCCGCCACGTCGCCGTCTCCCGTGCAGTCAATGACGACCTTCGCGCGGTAGGCCTGCCGCCCGCTCTTGCTCTCGGTAATGATGCCGCAAAGACGCTCGCCCTCCATCATCACGCCGCACACCAGCGTGTACAGCAAGAGCTCGACCTTTGCTTCCTGCAGCATTTCCAGATAGGTCACGGTCATCAGCTCCGGGTCGATCTGCACACGGCTTACCCCTGTTTCGTAGGGGTTGTGGTCGGCGGCGCGCTGTAAGATCTCTCTGTACAGGCGGCTGTCACAGCGGCCGGTAAAGTGGCTCATCAGTCCGCTGGTGGAAATGCCGCCCACGCGGCCGCAGCACTCGACCAGCAGTACGCGGCAGCCCATGCGTCCCGCGCGGACGGCTGCCGCCATGCCGGAGGGGCCGGAGCCGGCTACGATCACATCATATTCACCGATAACGGGAATTTCCTTTTCGGGTTCTCTGTATAGCATCTTGACACCTCGCAATTTTGTTGTATAATAAGGATAGCACGTTTTTTTATCCGTTTCGGGTGAAAAAACGGCGAATATATGTGTTTTTCTGCACGGAGTGAATGATGGACGGAGAGCATATCATTGCCTATATTGATTATCTTAAACAGGAATGCGGCCTGTCGCTCAGCCTGCACCTGTTACACCGCACGGGGCATTCTCTCGGCGAGAGGCTGTTGCCCTACAATCTGCACGAAAACCCGTATTGCTTGTATCTAAAGCTACAGCCCGAGATGTGGCACGCGTGTGTGCGGCGGCAGAGCAGGGTGCTTTCGGCGTGCAAGGATGGTGCGATCTGCGGTACCTGCCATGCGGGCGTGCGGGAGCTGGTGTATCCCATCAAAGCGCAGGATGAGGCAGTTGGGTTTATCTCGGTCAGCGGCTACGCGGATGAAAACGGTGCTGTCTACCGCGCCCGAATGGCCGAAAAATACGGCTTTCCCCGTGCGGAGTTAGATGCGCTGTATGCGCGCCTGTCTGACGAGCGGCCTGATCAAAAACGGGTAGATACGCTGATCTACCCCCTGTGCGCGATGCTGACGCTGGCGTTAGAGAGCGAGGAGGATGCGGGACAGGAGCAGACATTTTCGGTTCGCCTGATGCACTATCTGCGTCTCAATCATACCCGACGCCTGACGATGGAGGAGATCTGCGCGGAGTTTCATTGCAGCCCCTCCTATGTCAGCCATCGGTTTAAGGAGCAGACAGGCATGACCGTGCACCGCTATCTTACCCGTCTGCGGGTAGAGAATGCCGCGCGCCTTCTGCGCGCCAGCCGTCTGAACGTGACCGAGATCGCGCTTGCCACCGGCTTTGAAAGCAGCAATTATTTTTCGCACGTCTTCCGTGCGCAGATGGGGCTCTCGCCCAAGGAATATCGCGCCGCGGCAAAGGAGGAAACGGAATGAACGCACGCTTTGAGCGGTTCACCGATCGTATCTATCACCGGATCCTTTCATAAAAACGGGAGCGATTGCAATCACGCAATCGCTCCCGTTTTTATGCCATCAAATAGTCGTAGCACTTGTGAATGTATTCCAGCTTGTAGGCCAAACTGGGCATCGGCGCGCGGCGCTCACCGGGGATCTCATAGTTAAAGAGCCCCTCGTAATTTACCTCGCGCAGGGCGGCGATCACCGCGGCAAGATCTACCTTGCCAAGGCCATAGGGAATCAGGTGCTGGTCACGTGAGCCATCATTGTCGGCAATGTGCAGGGCGTGCAGGCGGTCGCCGGCGGCGAGAATAAAGCGGCGCTGATCGCGGTCGCCGCACAGGTGCAGATGCCCCGTATCCAGACAAATGCCAAAGCAATCGGGGTCAAGCTCATCCATAAAGCGCAAAAGCATTTCAACGTTGGAAACAAAGCCACTCAGGTTTTCCAGGCAAATGCGGATGCCCTTGCCCTTTAGGTAGGCTTCCAGCTTTTTCAGCACGGCCAGGTTGCGGGCAAAGCGCTCGTCATCCGTGATGTCTTCGTCTGAAAGGCGATCTACGTGTAAAACGGCATTCTTGATGCCGATGGCGGCATAAAGATCGATCCAGGGCAGTAGCTTGTTATACGCCTCCGCATCGCTGCACAGCTTGATCGAAAGCCACAGGTGTCCCTGCGTCATGATGAAGTCCTCTTGCTCCAAAAAGCGGCGAAATTCCGCGCCAACCTCCTTCGGGTCGCCGCGCTTCAGCAAAACCTCGCCATGCTCGTCCGAGAGCTCGGATGCGGGAATGCCGTTTTTCTTCAGCTCCAGCACCGCGTCCTCGGGGGTGAGGTCGTAATAATAGGTCGTCCATACAGCAAGTGGTGCGTACATAGTAATGCCTCCGCGTTTTTTCTTTCATTATAAATCTGCGGGAACAAAAAGTCAAGGGGGTAGAAAAAGTCTTGCGTCCGGTTTTGTTTTGTGCTACAATAATAAAAAAGGAGTGTGTGCTGTGAACGGACTGGTATTAGAGGGCGGCGCGATGCGCGGTATGTTTACCGCGGGCGTGATCGACGTGATGATGGAGGCGGGCGTTTGCTATGACGGCGCGATCGGTGTTTCTGCCGGGGCGGCCTTTGGTTGTAACTACAAATCCGGTCAGATTGGTCGTGTGATCCGCTATAATACCGCCTTTTGCCGTGACAAGCGTTACTGCGGCCTGCGCTGCTTGCTGCGCACAGGCAGTCTGTATTCGCCCACGTTCTGCTACCACACCGTGCCGAATGAATACGACATCTTTGACGGAGAGGCGTACGAGCAGAGCCCGATGGCCTTTTATGTCGTGACCACCGATCTTGAAACAGGCGAGCCGATCTACAGGCGATGTGACAAGGCAGGCGACGAATTTTTTGAATGGATCCGTGCCTCCTCCTCTCTGCCGCTGGTTTCCCGCCCTGTGGTGATTGACGGTAAGCCCATGCTGGACGGCGGCATGAGCGATTCGATCCCGCTTCGCTATTTTGAGAGCATCGGGTATGAAAAAAACGTGGTGGTTCTGACCCGCCCGCGTGATTATCGCAAGACGCCAACCGAGCACCTGCGCCTGATGCGCCACGCGCTGCGCAAGTACCCAAAGGCCTATGAGGCGATGGTCAAGCGGCATGAGGTCTATAACGAAACGCTTGACTATATTGCCGCGCGGGAGGAGGCAGGCAAGACGTTGGTCATTGCACCGCACGCGCCGCTGGATGCCGGCTCTATGGAGCGTGACCCCGATAAGCTGCGCGCGGTTTATAAGATCGGGCGCGAGCGGGGGCAGGAGACGCTTGCGGCTGTGAAACGGTTTTTGGAGGAGTGAGATGACGGTTTTTGTATGTCTTGACGATCGTGGCGGCATGCTGTTCAACCACCGCCGCCAAAGCCGCGACCGTGAGCAGATTGCCGATATGTGGCGCGAGGTCGGCACACGCCGCTTGCTGTGCGCCCCCTATTCCCAAACGCTGTTTGCAGAGGGGATGCGACAGCCGATCTTTGATGAAGACTTTCTTTCACACGCCGAGGCAGAGGACTGCTGCTTTGTGGAAAACAAGCTGCTTTCGTCTTATGTCTCTTCTATTGACACCCTGTATGTTTACAAATGGAATCGCACCTACCCGCGCGATACCATACTGGATATTCCGCTGCCGGGAGATTTTCGTCTGACAGAGATGGTGGAGCTTGCCGGCTATTCGCATGAGATGATTACAAGAGAAAGGTACGAACGATGAAGAGACGCACAACCATTTGGCTTTCCCTGCTGCTGGTTCTTTGCATGCTGTTTACCACCGGTTGCATTGAGGAGCTTGGCCCCTTTGGTGACTTGCCCGGTACCGAGGATCAGACGCCGGGCGGCAATCATGACAATCATACGCCCATCCCGCCCGCTGACCCAAGTGAGCTGCGCAATCCGGGGGCGAATCCCAACCCTGTTGATCCGGCAGATCTGCCCGCCTACAGTGGCGATGCCTATGTGGCTGTGCGGGGCAACATGCCCGATTTTGCCTCCAACGAGCTGGTGACGACCTCGTTTGAGTATTACAGCCCGCTCGATGCCCTTGGTCGCTGCGGTTATACGGTGGCCTGCATCGGCCGTGATCTGATGCCCACCGAGGATCGCGGCAGCATTGGCTCTGTCAAGCCCTCCGGCTGGCAGACGGTGAAATATGACATCGTAGACGGTAAGTATCTCTATAATCGCTGCCATCTGATCGGCTTTCAGCTGACGGGGGAGAATGCCAACAGAGAGAATCTGATTACCGGCACACGCTATCTCAATATAGACGGCATGCTGGATTTTGAGAACATGGTAGCCGACTATATCAAGGAAACGGGCAATCATGTGCTTTATCGCGTCACGCCGATCTTTGTGGGCAACGAGCTGGTTGCCCGCGGTGTGGAGATAGAGGCCTACTCGGTCGAGGACGGCGGAGAGGGCATTTGCTTTCATGTCTATTCCTACAACGTGCAGCCCGGCATTGTCATTGATTATGCAAACGGTAACAGCGCCCTTTCGGGCGAGGAGCTGCCGCCTGTGAATGGTGACGAGGAGGGCGGTACAGGTGACAGCGAGGAAGACGTGCGGGACTATGTACTCAACACCAATACCGAGAAGTTCCACTACCCAACCTGCTCTTCGGTAGCAGATATGTCTGCCGAGAACCGCGAGGATTATACCGGCACGCGCGAGGCATTGATCGAAGCGGGGTATGACCCTTGCGGCAGATGCAAGCCTTGATCATATACAAAAAGAGCCGCATTGGCTCTTTTTGTTTTGCGACAGCGAAAAAAGCACTTGACAAAACCGGTTTTCATGTTACAATAATAATAGAAGAATAGACCTTTTCGGGGGTATGATATGAAGTGTAAAAAATGCGGCAGTGAGTGGCACTGCGCGGGTAATGTTCAAAAATGTCCGTTCTGCATGCAGGATTGCAGCCTGCCAACGGCGGAAATAGAAAAAATGTTTGCCGAGGCAGAGCTTCTGCCTTGGGAGGATGCACCTGCCAAGGCACAGGCGTATCTGGCCGTGGCAGAATATGGCTATGCGCCTGCCGAGCATCGCTTGGGAGAATGCTATGAAGAGGGCAAGGGGCTGGAGGTCAGCCCGTCCTTGGCGGCCATCTATTATGGCTTGGCAGCCGAGCAGGGGCATGCGGACGCGGCCTTCCGTCTGGCGATCCTCTTGCGTGACCGTCATTATGAAACGCCGGAGGCAGACCACGCGTATTTTTGGCTCCGTGTGGCAGCTGAGCTTGGCGTGCCTATGGCGCGCTGCTATCTTGGAGACTGCTTTCATCACGGTGAGGGCATTCCCGTAAACTATGTGCGGGCTGCTTATTGGTACACGCAGGCAACCGAATGCGGCAGCTTTGATGCAGCATTCAGCTTGGCTGAGATGTACCATGAGGGCAAGGGCGTGAAGAAGAGTGCCGCTTATGAAAAGTACTATGCCGAGATCGCGTATAACGGCGGTGTTCGCGCGGCAGAAAAGCTGCTTCGCGGCCTGGATGGCGTATTCTCCGAGGTGCCGCCTCGTATTGAGATCAAGAATCGCAATGAGGATCGCTTTGAGCTTGGCTATCGCGCCTATAAGGAAGGGAAGTATGCGGTTGCTGCCCTGATGTACAGTCTTGCAGCAAAGGATGGCTATGCCCGTGCGCAGAACCACCTTGGTGTCTGTCTTGAGCGTGGCCATGGTGTTGCACAGGATGAAAAGGCAGCTGTGATGTGGTATGACCTTGCTGCTCGCGGCGGTTACCAGATGGCTTGGCTGAACCTGGGTGATTGCTATCGGTATGGTCGCGGCGTGAATGTGGATGAAGCAAAGGCCTTCTCCTGCTATCTGACGGCAGCAGAAAACGGCCATGCCCGTGCACAATATGTGGTGGGCAACTGCTATTTTGATGCTTGCCTGGTTGACCGCAACATGACCGAGGCCATGAAGTGGTATGAAAAATCTGCTTTGCAGGGCTATGGCGAAGCAATGGAAAAGATCAACAGCATCCGCGCCGATATGACGCAGTTGTATAACTACGGTGTCAGTGCCTACAACAAGGGCAAGTATGAGGATGCCGTGAAATTCTACATCATCGCAGCCGAGTGCGGCCACCGCGGCGCACAGTGCAACCTGGGCTACTGCTATCAGCAGGGGCACGGCTGTGAGCAGAGCGACCGCCTTGCCGTTCGCTACTATCAAAAGGCAGCCGAGCAGGAAAGCGGCATTGCCGAGCTGAACCTTGCCTTCTGTTATCTGCGCGGTGAGGGCGGTCTGCCTTACAGCTATCGCCTGGCTAACGAGTATTTGCATCGCGCCCTGCGCCACGGTGTGAAAAAGGCGCAGGAGGCACTGGATGAAAACCAGGCGCGCCGTAAAAAGAAGATCGCACAAAAGATCTATGCCGCCTCTGCCGCTATGCTGGCACGCGGGCCGGAGAATGTTTCTGAGGCACTCCGCTTCCGTCGGATCGCCGCGGAGCTGGGCAACCCCCGCGCCATGTGTGCGCTGGGCTGTCACTATGAGTTTGGCTTTGGCGTAGCAATGGATGAGGATGCTGCCGCTATTTGGTTTGAGCGTGCGCGTGCGGGTGGCTTTATGAATGTCAGCCGCATGAAGGGCGCAACCCTCAAGCTGGTGCATCAGTCTATGGCCTTCCGCCGCCCGAAGGAAGAGAAGTAACGATACATAAAAAGCCGCAGGCATTAGCCTCGGGTGCTAAAGGACAGTTTTACAAGAATACGGTATATTTCGTAAGAGATATGCCGTATTCTTGTTTTTGTGCCTTGTTTTAAGCGCTTTTAGCACTTTGGATTTCTTGCATCATTTCAAAGAGTTCCTT
>JAFTQX010000034.1 GCA_017462545.1 Clostridia bacterium | reverse complement strand
TCGGCGACCGCCGCAAGGAGATGCTCCGCGATATTGCAATCCTGACGGGCGGCGAGGTGATCACCGACGAGCTCGGCCTCGACCTCAAGGAGACCTCGATCGCTCAGCTTGGCCGTGCAAGACAGGTCAAGATCACCAAGGAGAACACCATCATCGTTGACGGTGCCGGTGAGGCTGACGAGATCCGCGCGCGTGTCGCACAGATCCGTGCCGCGCTGGAGACCACCACCTCTGACTTTGATCGCGAGAAGCTGCAGGAGCGTCTTGCAAAGCTGGCAGGCGGCGTAGCCG
The DNA here is from genome assembly GCA_017462545.1 of Clostridia bacterium. Classification (GTDB taxonomy): domain Bacteria; phylum Bacillota; class Clostridia; order Oscillospirales; family CAG-272; genus UBA1740. Next base: position 51,247 of record JAFTQX010000034.1, on the reverse strand, counting down.
TCATCAAGGTTGGTGCTGCTACCGAAACCGAGATGAAGGAAAAGAAGCTGCGCATCGAGGACGCGCTCAACGCAACCAAGGCTGCTGTTGAAGAGGGCATCGTTGCCGGCGGCGGTACTGCCTTTGTGAATGTTATCGGCGAGGTAGAAAAGCTGATCGCTACGCTGGATGGCGAGGAGAAGGTTGGCGCGCGCATCGTTGCCAAGGCGCTGGAGGCTCCCATGCGCCAGATTGCCGAGAACGCAGGCTTTGACGGCGGCGTCATCATCGACAAGATCAAGACCGCAGAAAAGCCCGGTTACGGCTTTGACGCAGCGCGCGAGGTATATACCGACATGGTAGAGAGCGGTATCGTTGACCCGACCAAGGTAACGAGAAGCGCCCTGCAGAATGCCGCATCGGTTGCCGCGACCGTGCTGACCACCGAGGCTGTTGTTTCGGATAAGAAGGAAGAAAATCCCGCACCCGCTGCAGCTCCCGGTATGGGCGGCGGCATGGGCGGTATGTATTAAGCCGTTCTTCTTGATAAAGAGTAAGATCCCTACGGACAAAATCCGTAGGGATTTTTTTGCATAAATACCATGTCTGCGGTGAACACTATTGACGAAAAAAACTCCTGAAAGGAAACAAGAACATGAAACAAAAGCTCTCCTGTATTCTGATCCTTTGTCTGCTCATCGGCACGTTGGCCGTTCTCCCCGCTGCGGCATATGTGCGCATCAGCTACGGTGCTGACCACCTTGCAGAGCAGGCCGAGCTGATCAAAACCGCCCTGCGCGGTGACACCTTCTCTTTTTCCGAAACCGACTTCAAGCAGGCACTTGGGGTGACAAAGATTGATAACGTCACCATTCTCTCGCTCCCCCCCGCAACCGACGGCGTGTTGAAGCTAAACGGCAACCCCGTCGTTGGCGGGCAGATCATCTCCCGCGGCGAGATCGCCAAGCTGACCTTTACCCCGGCAAATGACGGCATGGAAAGCACCACCTTCCAATTTTGTGCCAACACCCCATCAGGCACCACAGCACTGACCTGCACCCTGCGCACGGCAGAGCGCGTAAATTATGCGCCCACCGTTGCCACGCTGACAGAGGCCTCCCTCTCCGTGCACACACAAAAGGAGATCGGTGTTTACGGGCAGATGAAGGCAGAGGATCCGGAGGGGGATGCGCTGACCTATCTGGTCATTGCCTATCCCCAAAAGGGCAGCCTGACCGTGCTTGACAGCGGAAGCGGCGAATTCCGCTACGCGCCGCAGGCCGGCATGACCGGAAACGACAGCTTTTCTTATGTCGCGCGGGATGCCTATGGCAACTACTCTGCCATTGCAACGATGAATATTACCGTCAGCGCGCGCAAGAGCAGCCTGGTCTATGCGGACATGCAGAACCATGCCGCTTACAACGCCGCACTTGTTATGGCAGAAAACAACATCATGCTTGGATCGCTTGAGGGAGACAACATGTATTTTCACCCGGGCAAGGAGGTCAGCCGCGGCGAATTTTTGGTCATGGCGATGAAGAGCGCCGGCATTCAGCCTGCCGCAGGCGTAGAAAAGACCTGGTTTGATGATGATGCTGCCATCCCGGAAACGATAAAAAAATACGTGGCCACCGCCCAGCTCTACGGCTACGTGAACGGCAGCTTTGACGGCAAGGGATTGTATTTTAACGCGGATAAGAGCATCACCCGCGCCGAGGCCGCCGTTATATTGAACAATATTCTGGATGTTGCCACCCCCACTGTACTGCCCACCGTAGCCGATGCCTCTGATATCCCCGGCTGGGCAAGAGATGCCATCTACGCGCTGTACGATGCCGAGATCTTTACCGTGACCGAGGATGGTGCCATGGCAGCCAATGCTACCATGACGCGTGCAGATACCGCCGCCGCGCTGTATGCCCTGATGCAGTACGAGGGATAAAACACAAACCGGAGAACACTTGTTCTCCGGTTTTTCTTGCATTTTTCAGCAATATATGATACAATAGTCAAAACAGCCACTTTTCCCGAAAGGACTCCTACATGAACGACCACTCTCCGCGCCGCGATATCTTTGATCGCCTGTTGGCGCTGCCGATTCTGCGCGTGTTTGCCCCCTTTTATAACCGCCACCGCGAGGTGCTGCTCTATCTCTTTTTTGGAGCGCTGACCACCGCCATCAGCTGGGGCAGCTTTTATCTGTTACATTACCCGCTTACGATGAACGAGCTGCTGGCCAATGTCCTTTCCTGGATCGCGGCGGTGCTGTTTGCCTTTCTCTCTAACCGCACTTGGGTATTCTCCGGCAAGAAACAAGCCTTTTTGCCCGAGATGGGTAAATTTTTTGCCAGCCGCTTGGTCACGCTGGGGATTGAAGAGCTGATCCTTTTCGTTTTTGTGACATGGCTGACGCTGGAAGCCATGGTGGTCAAGATCGCGGGAAATGTCGTGGTGCTTATTCTGAATTATGTATTGAGCAAATTTTTCGTTTTTATCAAGAAATAAACAACGCGCAGCCGTGGGGGAACACGGCTGCGCGTTGTTTTAATATTTAGTTCTGCCAACCAAAGCACGAAGCGGCGGCAAAAGAAGCGGTACCAAAATGCAGGAAATTGCGGTACGCGCCCCCCAATTGATGATGCGCGTGGTCGTGAAAATCGTTGCTACCTCGGTTACATTCCCCTTCAGGTAGTTATCAATATATATCGCTATAGAATTGCCCGCGGTTAACACAAATTCAGAAAAAATAATCGCCAACAGGAAAAACGGCAACCAATTGTTTTGTTTAACCAACCAAAACGCCAAGGATGCCACGATCGCAAAAAGAACCACCGGTGCTATCCATAAAGGTGTCGTGCCCCCAAGGCCGTACAGCAGCTGGTCAATAAAGCTACCAAGGAATGCAACAGCTACCGTATCCTTGATGCCAAACAGGCAGGCAGACAGCAGAATGGGCAGGCTGGTCAGCGAAACCTTAAAAAGCGGCGTCTCAAAAGAAAAGACCGTGGCAAACACCACATACAGAGCGACCAGCATCGCGTCCAAAACCAAACGACGTGTGTTTTGCATATAAAAATACCTCCCGTATCACAGATTCTCGCTCTGAGACGGGAAGCATAGAAAAAATGCCCCATAACAGACAGCGGGATGCGAAGACCGCACCGCAATGCCAAGTGGCATTTTCGTCCTGCAGGCAACTCCCCGTCCGGCAGGCACTTCACGCGCGACCCTCTACTCTGTTCTACTATAAAAAATAGATGATGGTATTATAGCACGTTCCTTTACAAAATACAATATCTACATCAAAAAAATATTACATTTTTATGCGTTTACAAAAAGCAGAAGGGCTTTCCCCATAATAAGCATGAAATGCGCGTGAAAAATACTTTTCATCCGAAAAACCGCACAGCGGTGCAACCGCCTTCACACCGTAACGCCCCGTTGACAGCAACGTTGCCGCACGCTGCATGCGCAGCTTGGTCAAATACTGCATGGGTGAGGAGCCGTAATACATGTGAAACCTACGCCGAAAAACGGGCTGGCTGATGCCGCCTTCCCGACACACATCGGAAAGACGAAGAAAAGCATCGGTATAACAGCGGTCTAGATGCGCCTTGCATGCCAAAACAGCAGGATCTACATGCGGTGCCGATGCCTCCTCCAAGCGGGCAAGAATCTCATAAACACCCGCTTTTACCCGATTGACAGCATTCTGCTGCCAATGCTCGCGCACCGCCTCAAAGAGCGGAAGCATGCCAAAGCAGCCGCTATAAAACTCCGCACGGTCATAATCACACGCCGTCAAATGCACCACCAGGCTCTCACTATCCGTATAGATCACACGGTAGGCAAGCCCCGCAGGGATAAACATCACGTCCCCGGGGGAAGAAAGGCACTCCTCGCCGTCTACGGTAAAGAGTCCACTCCCGCAAAGACGCAGAGAAAGTGCCGCATATGGCCGCGCATGCACGAAAATTTCACCATTTCGATGAACGTAATTACCAACAGACAGAATGTTGAAGCACAGATCATCTTCATTATACAGCATATCATCACCTCAATGTATTATACCACATCTGATCGAAAAATCCACCCTTTTGATTGAAAAAGAGGTGGCATATCGATCATAAATCTTTTACAATAAGAAAAAAGGAGGTAGAGATATGTTTTTTCACGATCAAAGCTGCTACCAAGACGGTGTTTTCTCCATTCCCGACAATGCGCAAGCCACCGCGCATGCCTGCCTGCAAGCACCGGTGCTGCAGGAATTCTTTCAATCCTTTAGTTTTCATCTCTCCACACTTTCTATAACCAATACGCAGGAGCTATGCTTCTGCATGGGACAAGCCCCCTGCCCCTCAACGGACGGATACGCCTATGCCATCACCGTTACACCGCAAGGCGTTTCTGTACGCGCCGGCACAGAGCAGGATCTGATTTTCGGCTACATCACCCTGCTGGATATGATACGCGCCGGCGAAGCGGGCGCAGAGATCCCCTGCTGCGAGCTTCGCGAGCAACCACTGATTCAAAACCGCATGGTACACTTTTGCATATTCCCCGAAACCGAGCTATGGGAATTGGAAAAATTCGTCCGCTTTTGCGGGGCACTGAAATACACACATATCATACTGGAATTCTGGGGGATGCTGCATTATGATTGCTTGAAGGAATTATCCTGGTCGCACGCCTTTCAAAAGCAAGAGATCGCTCCGATTATTGAAACGGCTCGCACGCTCGGCATGCAGGTCATTCCCATGTTCAATCATTGGGGGCACGCCTCCGCCTCCCGCATTATGCACGGCAAGCATGTAGTGTTAGATCAGAACCCTACGCTGCAGGTCTATTTTACCGATACGGGATGGTGCTGGGATATTCGCCGTCAAAAGACACGCGCACTGCTGCGCAAGATCCGTGCGGAGCTGATCGAACTGTGCGGCGAGGGAGACTATTTTCACATTGGCTGTGATGAGGCATACGATTTTACCTATTCCAAAGAGGAAATGGATTTTATCTGCGACTTTTTGAACGACGTATGCGATGAATTAGCCGCCATCGGCCGCCGCGCAATCGCTTGGGGAGACATGCTGGTATACAACCGTCCAAGCTTCCAATCCCGCTACTATACCGCTGCCGCACCGAGCGAGGCATGCGAAGAATACCTGCTCTCACGGCTAGATCGCCGCATCATCATTGCCGACTGGCAATATCACGCGCCGATTGTACCGATCGAGACGGCACTTATCTTCCGTGAGGCAGGCTTTGATTGTCTTCTCTGCCCCTGGGAGCAGCCGGATGCCTGCCTAAAAACTGTCTCTCAGGAAGGACTGTACGGCGTTTTGCACACGACCTGGCATACCCTGTCTGCCGCGATGCCGCAGGTAGCAAAATCTGCCCAGTACTGCTGGCAGGAGCAGCCGGATAACGGTGCAGCCCTCTCTGCAAAGAGTGCCTCTTTGCTGCGCAAGTCCTTCCCCGCAAACGGGCAATATGAGCAGGCCGGCTGGGCAAAGCATCAGATTGGGGTGAGAACCTGATGGCAATTCTGTTATACTGCTGCATTCTGCTGACCACGGTTACTCAATCGGCCAGCACCAAGCAATATCAGCGCGTAGCACACAATGCCGCCGCATTTAATGCCCTGAAGGCAAGCAGCGCTTGTTTATTATTTGGTCTTCTTTGCATCGGGCATTTTACCTTTCATCTGTCCACCATGCTGTATGGGCTTGGATACGGTGCGCTGATGTGTCTTTCGATGTACGCCGGCTTTCGCGCACTGGGACTTGGCCCCATGTCGCTGACCAGTCTGATCGTTTCTTTTTCCGTTGTGCTGCCGCTCTTGTATGGTCTGGCATTCTGCCATGAAGAGCTTAGCTTGTTCAAGGGATTGGGGCTTGCCGCTTTGGTGGTTGCCCTGATCGCAGCCAATGTGGGAAAAGGACACGCATCACAGCAAAAAACCGATTACCCCAAATGGATCTTCTTTATTTTACTCACCTTCCTCAGCAACGGCTTTTGCTCTGTTCTGCAAAAGCAGCACCAATTGCTGTATCCCGGATTGTATTTATCGGAATTCATGCTCTTTGCTATGCTGGTTTGCATGATCGTGTTTTTGGCGATCGCCGCTGTGCAGATCAAGCCGAACCAACTTCGTGCCCTGCGCGGCAAGCGATACGGTCTTCTATCCGGCATCACCAACGGGCTTGCCAACTATTGCACGCTGGCACTTTCGGGAATGGAGAATGCCTCTGTTCTCTTTCCTGCCATCTCTGCGGGAACGATCTTGCTTTCGCTTCTTTGCGGTATGGTGATCTTCCGCGAGCGATTAAGGGCGCCGCATTGGCTGGCACTGGGCGCCGGCATATTAGCGGTTGTCTTCTTGAAGCTATAAAAACAGGCGAGGAAACATTCCTCGCCTGTTTTTATTACACGATCAGCAGCTTTTTCTCACTCTTGGTCAAATTTTCGGTGCCGTTCTCGGTCAGGTAGACCATATCCTCAATGCGGACGCCGAACTTGTTTTCAAGATAGATACCCGGCTCAATCGTCATCACGATGCCGGGGCGCAGGATCTCTTGGCAACGGGTATTGCAGGAGGGATTTTCGTGAATCTCCACGCCGACGCTGTGGCCAAGTCCATGGCCAAAGCACCCTTCATACCCCGCTCCATAGATCAGATCACGCGCTACACGGTCAACCTCGATACAGGCAACACCGGGGCGAATGAAGTCTAGGGCGGCCGCCTGTGCGGCATAAACGGTGTCATACACGCGTCTTTGCTCCTCGCTCACGGTACCAACGGCCACAGTACGCGTCATATCCGAATGATAGCCGTTGACCACAGCACCAAAGTCCATCGTTACAAAGTCGCCACGCTCGATCTTTTTATCGGTAGGCACACCGTGCGGCAAGGAAGAATTTTTACCCGAAACGACAATGAAATCAAAGGAAACGCCCTCGCTGCCCAGGCGACGCATATAAAATTCCATATCCAGCATGACCTCACGCTCGGTACGACCGGGGGTGATGCGGTCAAGGATGTAGGTGAAGGTCTCATCGGTCATCTGCTGCGCGGCCACAATATTGGCCAATTCCTCACGCGTCTTGATCGCACGCGCCTCTACCAGCGCACGGTCGATCTTATCCCCCTCGCAGAGGGTTACCCCGGGCAGACCATCACGCAGGGCAGCAAAGCGAGAAAGCGAGGTGCTTTCTGCCTCTACATACAGGTGAGTAGCACCATCCTGCGCAAGCAGGCGGGCGATCTGCTCACGGCTGTTTTCCATCAGGATCACGTTTGCCGTCTTTACCGTGGCGCGTGCCTTCTCCACATAACGGAAATCGATAATAAAATACGCGTCCTGCGGGGTAATCAGCAGCTGCCCGGCAGAGGACGGAAAGCCGGTGAGATAAAAACGGTTTGCCCCGCTTTCGATCAAGGCTGCCTCATTGACGGCCAGCGCGGCGCGTACCTGCTCAATTCTTTCTTTCATGTTCTTTACTCCTTTATGCAATAGACGCGAGGATCGCACATACAAATTCATAGGTGCGGCGGACAGAGGAAACCGAAAGCCGCTCTCTGGTGGTGTGGATATCCTGCATATTCGGGCCAAGCGAAACACACTCCAGCCCCGGAATACGATCGCTGAACAGACCACACTCCAGGCCGGCGTGGATGGCCTCCACCTTCATCTCGCGCCCGTACAGGCGGCGATAGGTATCCACCACGGTGTCCCGCAAAGGCGATACCTTTTTGTATTCCCAAGCAGGGTACTCCCCTTCTACTGCAAACGAAGCGCCCGCTGCCATGGCAAGCGCACGCATGCGCGCAAGCAGCTCGCGCTTTTCCTCGCCAACCGAGGAGCGCACAGAATAGACAGCATGCATGTCCGTGTCGCTTGTCGTTAGAATGCCAAGATTGAGCGAGGTCTGCACAAGCCCGGGAATATCCGTGCTCATCTTTTGCACACCGCAGGGAATATCCAACAGCAGGCTTTGCAACACACGGGTGCCCTCTTCTGTCAAAGCGGGGGTGTTCTCTTCCCTGATCTCATAGGTAAGCGTAAGACCGGGATCGGATTCGGCATAGGTCGCTTGAATCGTTTCACGGAAAGCACCGATTGCGGCCTCGGCTGCCGCCACATCATCCACATAGAAACGGCAGGTAGCACGGCAAGGGATGGCATTATCCTTGGTTCCTCCCTCAATCGCAATCAGACGCACCCCGCACACAGCACCAACTGCGGCGAGCAGCATGGCCGCCACGCGGTCGGCATTGGCACGGTTTTTATGAATTTCAGCACCCGAATGACCGCCGCTCATGCCATCCAGCAAGACAGAAACAACATGACCGGAGGCCGCCTCGCGACACACGGGCAGGTGGATATCCGCCTGTGCGCCACCCGCGCAGGAAACGGTAAGGATGCCCTCCTCCTCGGAGTCGATGTTGATCATATAACGGCCAAGAAGGTCGGACATATCCATGGCCTCTGCCCCCAGCATGCCAATTTCCTCGTCTGTGGTGAAAACAGCCTCAATGGCGGGGTGAGAGAGTGTGGTGTCAGCCAAGATGGCCAGTACCATCGCAACGGCTACCCCATCATCACCACCGAGGGTAGTGCCGTGCGCGCCGATCAAGTCGCCATCCAAAAAGAGCGAGAGACCGTCTGTATCAAAATTGATCGGGCAATCCGGCTCTTTTTCGGCAACCATGTCGAGATGCCCTTGCAAAATGACTGTTGGTGCCGTTTCTTTGCCGGGGGTAGCCGGCTTGCGGATGATGACGTTCCCGGCCTCGTCGGTGCGGTAGGCAAGACCGTGAGCCTTGGCAAAGCGGACACAGTAATCGGTTGCGGCCTTGGTATTACGCGAGGGGTGCGGCAATGCGCAAAACTCCTCAAATATAGAAAACACCTCACGAGGTGTACAATGTTCCAGCATAAGAAAAATCCTCCTTTTTATGCTATTAGTATAGCACAAAGTATATAAAAAAGAAAGACCTTCTCTGAAAATTACATAAGAAAAGAGCGGCGAAAGCCGCTCTTTTCTGCATCCTCGTTGTCCGCCCCACGAAGAATCACAGCATTGCCATGAGATCTTGAAAATTTTTTTCCTTTGCCTTGCCGCTGACAGTAAACCAATCAATGATGGTCATAATGCCGCATACACCACAGGTCAACAGCTTCAGAACGCCAAGCCCGGTATCTCCGAGCATAAAACGATCAATACCAAAGCTGCCGAGAAACAGAGAGATTACCAAAAGCACCGTGGGATCCTTAAATGACATCATTGAAACGACCTGATACTTGCCCTCATCAGCTGCAAGCATCTTTTCACGCAGCAAAAACAACTTGTCGTGCGGAAATTCTTTTTGATGCGCTGCAAAAAACATATCCACTTTGTTGGAATCCATACATACCTCCAATGTCAAAAATATATCCCCTCACTCCGGAAAAAAAGGATAGCCGCATCTTGTTCCAATCAGGCGGACGAGATAGACAAGAAAGACCAGAATTCCCAGACAGAGCGGGACAAAATGCCTCCTCCCGCCTTGTATATGCCGACGCCAAAGGAGGGCTAACGGCAAAAACGGCAGGAGCCAAAAAAGTGGATGATATGAAAATGCCAGCCGCACATTACCATGCAGAAGGGCAAGCCATGCGCGTGTTACGCCGCATGCAGGACAAGGTGTCTCAAAAAACCGATAAAACGGGCAGCCAACGATGACCAATACAGCAAGCAGCGCACAAAGGAGCATTAGCCGACAAACGCTTACCTTCCAATTTACGAAAATGAGCTTTCGCTGATTCATACCCCACCTCTTTTCCTCAATTATAGCAATGTTTTTTGTGTCAAGTATTAATTATCATTAATGATAATTATAAATCATTTATAACAAGGTAAAATAATAAAAAAGAGAAAGGAAACGTATGGGGATGATTATTAACTTTGCCGACCGCATTCGTGATCTGCGTGAAAAAAGCGGCATGACGCAGACAGATCTGGCTAAAAAACTAGGAATATCTCGCAGCGCAGTCAACTCTTGGGAGATGTCATTATCCTCACCGTCCATCGCCAACATCGTAGAGCTGACACAAATTTTCCATGTTTCCTCAGATTATCTGTTGACGCTTTCCGGTCAAGTATCACTTGACATCAGCGATCTTGATCATGAGGAGCAAGAGGTCGTTTATCGTTTGATTGATTGTTTGCGCAAAAAGAAGCAATAAGAAAAGGAGCACAGATGTGCTCCTTTTCTTATTGCTTTACAGAACAGCCTTCAAGAATTGCTGCGTGCGCGGATTGCACGGATGCTCAAAGAGCTCCTCGGGGGTGCCCTCCTCGGCGATCTTGCCGCCATCCATAAACAGCACACGATTGGCCACCTCACGGGCAAAGCCCATCTCATGTGTCACGATGACCATGGTCATGCCCTCGTCTGCCAGCTCGCGAATCAGATCAAGCACCTCGCCTACCATTTCGGGGTCGAGGGCAGAGGTCGGCTCGTCAAACAGCAGCACCTTGGGGTTCATGGCCAACGCACGCACGATGGCAATACGCTGCTTCTGCCCGCCCGACAGGGTGGAGGGGTAGACATCACGCTTGTCAGAAAGACCAATACGCTCGAGAAGACGCATGGCTGTTGCCTCTGCCTCCTCGCGGCTCATGATCTTGAGCTCTACGGGAGCCAGCATCATATTGCCGAGCACAGTCAGGTTGTTAAACAGGTTAAAATGCTGGAATACCATGCCCATGTTACGGCGGGCCAAATTGATATCAATGCGCTTTTGCTTTTCACAGGCCTTCAGGGCAGTAGCAAAAGCCTTCCCTTCTCGCTTTTTCAGCAAGCGACCGTGGATGATCCTCTCGCAGATCTCAGAAGACAGCACAGCTGCCGTTTTCCCTGCATTGGCAGCGTTTGCCCGTTCTTCAGCCAACAGGGTAGCATAGGTATTGGAAAGACGGATGATATCCGCATGCTGATAAGGATCTATCGGCGTCAGCAGAGAATCCCCCAGCCAAATTTCACCGCCGCTTGGCTCCTCCAACAGGTTCATACAGCGCAGCAAGGTACTCTTGCCGCTGCCTGAAGGGCCAATGATCGCAACTCGCTCCCCATCCTTGATCTCGCAGGAGACACCGCGCAAAACATGTAGATCGCCGAATTTCTTATGAATATCCTTAACGCTTATCACCGGCGCGCAGCCTCCTTTCGATCATTTTAATGACAAAGGTCAACAAATATACGATTACCAAGTAGAAGAGCGCGGCCACCAGCATAGGCACCAAATAGCTAGCCAAGTTTTTACCGCTACCGATATCCTTGGCAGCCATCGTCAAGTCATACACGCTAACCATGCTGACAATCGAGGTCTCCTTGATAAGGGCGATCAGCTCGTTGCCAATGGCGGGAATCACGTTTTTAATGGCCTGCGGTACAACAATGCGCAGCATGGTGGTTCTGCCGGGCAAGCCCAGCGCACGTCCGGCCTCAGTTTGACCGATATCAACAGAAAGAATGCCGGCGCGGATATTCTCGGCAACATAGGCACCGGAGTTGATGCCAAAGGCAAGAATGGCCGTAATCATTTCCGGGAAACCCTTGATGGCAAATATAATATAAACCATGATAAAGAGCTGTAGTGCCATCGGCGTACCGCGAATCACAGTAATATAGATGTTGCAAAGCAGCTTGGGTAATTTCATGGCACGACTATCCTTGGCAATGGTAACAAATGCCACAATGGTACCAAGAATCAGACCGAGTACAGCTGCCGCAGCAGAAATCAGAACAGTTGCCCCCAGCCCCTTGAACATGGATTCCATGTACTTAGCCGAGGAAAACAACTCAATGAGCTTATCAAAAAAATTCATGATGTTTCCTTTTTTGGTACAGAATAGCGAAAAAGAACTGTGCTGTAAAGCATAGTTCTTTTTCGCATATTGCTAAATATTAGCCGTCAAGGCCCATGTGCTTCATCACGAGCTCTTCGACCTTCGTCTTGCCGTTCTCGCCTTCAACAAGCAGCTCCTCAAGCACCTCGTTGATGGCCGTCAGCAGAGCGGTATTGCCCTTCGTTACACAGATGGCATACTCCTCTTCTACGGGAGCATCAGCCTCGCCATCCGTACCGGTGTAGTACAGGGGCAGGCACTTCAGACCGCTATTCTTGGCTACGATGTACTGAGCGGGCAGCTCGTCGATGATTACATAATCAACGTGCGTGCCGATTGCATCAGCCGCGATCTGGGCGGTATCGTAGCTCTTCATGGTCGTATTGGTGCCGTACAAAACACCGTTATAACCGTAGTCGGGATCGCTCTCCTGCGCATTGATCTCACCATCGGTGTAGATCCAACCGGTCGTATCGGTCTGCGTACCGATGACCTTGCCGGCCAACGCCTCCCAAACGATGTACTCAACGCCATCAACCGTCTTGGTTTCTACAGCATCATCAGCAGCAAAGATGACATACTGCACCGAGGTGTAGTAGGGGATAGAAAAATCTACCTTCTCCTTACGGGCATCGGTGATGGTGATACCGGCAGCACCGGCGTCACAGATCTTGCCGGCAGAAACATTGTCGATGATCACAGAGAACTCAACATTCTTGAACTCTACCGTCTTGCCGAGCTTTTCGCCAACCTTGTTCATAATCTCAACGTCAACGCCCTTGACCTCGCCACCGTCAAGATACTCAAAGGGAGCAAAGTACGCATTGGTCTGCACGATGATGGTATTGGAGGCACCGCAAGAGCCAAGCGCAAGCGTGCCAACCAGCATGAGCGCGACCAGCATAATGGAAAGAATCTTTTTCATGATATTTCTCCTTAACATTTCGTTTGGGCATTACCTGCCCTTTTATTGGACTTGTATATTATAACGCATGAATATTCACATGTCAAGCCTTTTTGTAAAACTTTTTCATTTTTATCTCGCTTTTTATCATCAAAAGCGAATTTTTATTAGTAATGTACATTGTCCGTTCACACAGCAATAAAAAAGAGATGCATATTCGCCATGCATCTCTCGAATTTTTATTCATTTGTTTGCATAAATATCGTTTTTCGTTCACAGTGCACACGCCGAAGCTTGTTCTTTTTACAGAAGAAGATGCCGCTCATAACGGCGAACAAGCTGGAAAAATAGCTGGCCAAGGCCGATACAAGTCAAGCTTTCGCCGCCAATGACCATGGCAAGAATCAGCCAATACACCTCTTGGCTACCGTAAACGTACATCAAAATAGGGGGCATGACGATGGCAGTCATGACAATGGGGGGGATAGAGGCGAGAAAGCGCGCCACACGATATTTGCCGAGATAGCGACCGATCAGCCATGTAAGAAAAGCGGCCACCAACGCGCCAAGCGAGCCAAAGATCGCATCCCACAGGCTGCCGAGCAAAAAATAACCGATAAGGTAACCGACAAACAGCCCCGGGATCGCCGCAGGCGTAAAAAATGGCAGGACCATCATTGCCTCACCGATGCGGAATTGGAAGATACCCTGCGAGAAGAGCGCACATGCATAGGTCAGCATGGCATAAATGGCGGCAATCATGGCAGCCTGTGTAATAAACCGCGTTTTTTTACCGACTTTACGCATAGCAACACCTCCCTCTTCCTTTTTTATTAGTATAACATACTTTATCAAAAAATGCAAGAGCAGCGCGGGAATATAAAAAAATCGGCACGACTCTTGACAAAAAGGCAAAGCCGTGCTATAATACAAAAAAAGCAATGACGGAACGAGTAACCGATCAAAAGCCGGACAGAGAGAGGATGTGGCTGAGAATTCCTCACGGTGGCGGCGGTGAAAACCACTCCCGAGCTGCGCGCGATAAGCGTTGCCGTCCTCCCGCGTTAAGGGATATGGCTGACCGGCCTGAGTGAAAGACAAGGTGGAACCGTGCTATGCACCCTTGGCAACTTTAGTTGCTATGGGTGTTTTTTGTTTTTGAGTGAAATATTCGGCTTACGCCGAATGTAAAATATTTTCCTTACAGAAATTGTGAAATATCTCTCATCGTTCGATGTGAAATGAAATTTGCCCACGTTCGCGTCAGCGAACATTTCACACGCCGCAGGCGTATTTCACATTTCGCAGAAATATTTCACTTGCCCGCAGGGCAAATTTCGTTGAAAAAAGCACGCCCTTGCGTGCGTGCTTTTTTCTGGCTGGGGTGACTGGATTCGAACCAGCGAGTGCAGGAGTCAAAGTCCTGTGCCTTAACCAATTTGGCGACACCCCAATAACTGCTTTATTATAGCACACCTTTTCGCAAATGTCAACATTTTCTTTTGTTAATATTTTTTAGTGAGGTTATATATATGGAAAACCAAGTGAATCCCATTGAGATGGCGAGACACTCCCTCTCGCACATTTTAGCCAAGGCCGTCTGCGAGCTGTACGACGACGTTAAGCTGGCCATCGGCCCGGCCATCGACACCGGCTTCTATTACGATTTTGATCTGCCGCGTTCGATCACCGCTGACGATTTTGATGCCATCACCGCCAAAATGCAGGAAATTCTCAAGCGTGGCGAGGACTTCGTTTGCCGCGAGGTGAGCGTAGACGAGGCAAAGGCGATCTTTTCCGCTCAGCCCTACAAGCTGGAGCTGATTGAGGGGCTTGCTGACGAGAAGATCACCCTGTACTACACGGGGGAGGACTTTGTTGACCTCTGCCGTGGCCCTCATGTACAAAACGCGCGTGAGCTGCGCAGCTGGGCCTTTAAGATCTACTCGGCTACCGGTGCCTACTGGCGTGGCGACTCTACCCGCCCCATGCTGCAGCGCATTTATGTATACGCCTTCCCGAACAAGCAGGAGCTGAAGGAACACGTCACGGCGGTTGAGGAGGCCAAGAAGCGCGACCATAACAAGCTTGGCCGCGAGCTGGAGTATTTTACCACCGTTGACAGCATTGGCCAGGGTCTGCCCATCCTGCTGCCGAAGGGTGCCAAGGTTATTCAGACCCTGCAGCGCTTTGTAGAGGACGAGGAGGCACGCCGTGGCTACACGCTGACCATGACCCCCTTGATGGCCAAGAGAGAGCTGTACAAGATCTCCGGTCACTGGGATCACTATCTGGACGGCATGTTTATCCTTGGCGACCCGCATGACGAGACCAAGGAGTGCTTTGCCCTGCGCCCGATGACCTGCCCCTTCCAGTACCAGGTATATCTGAACCGCCCGCGCTCCTACCGTGAGCTGCCGATGCGCTTTGGTGAGACCTCTACCCTCTTCCGCAACGAGGATTCGGGCGAGATGCACGGTCTGATCCGTGTGCGCCAGTTCACCATCTCCGAGGGACACCTGGTGCTGCGCCCCGATCAGCTGGAGGAAGAGTTCCGCGGCTGCGTGGATCTGGCCATGTACATGCTGGATGCCGTTGGTCTGCGCGAGGACTGCACCTTCCGTTTCTCGCAGTGGGATCCTGCCCGTACCGACAAGTATGAGGGCACAGCCGAGCAATGGGATGAGGCACAGCGCATCATGGGCGAGATCCTTGACCACATCGGTATCAACTATGAGATCGGCATTGACGAGGCCGCCTTCTACGGTCCGAAGCTGGATATCCAGTGCAAGAACGTGTTTGGCAAGGAGGATACCATTATTACCATCCAGATCGACATGCTGCTGGCCGAGAAATTCGGCATGGAGTATACCGACCGTGAGGGTAAGAAGGTACGCCCCTATATCATCCACCGCACCTCGCTTGGCTGCTATCAGAGAACGCTGGCGCTCCTGATCGAGAAATACGCCGGCGCGCTTCCCTTCTGGATCAGCGCAACACAGGTTGGTGTAGTTCCCGTTCGTCCCGAGCACAACGAGTACGCGGCTAAGGTTACCGCCGCTTTGCAGGCGGCCGGCATCCGTACCGATGTAGACTATGAGGATGAGATGATGGGTGCCAAGGTCAAGAAATACCGCCAAGACAAGGTTCCCTATACTGTCATCGTTGGTGACAAGGAGATGGCAGAGGGCACCGTTTCGCTCAAGATCCGCGGTGGTGCAGGTGCAAACGACATCCCGCTTGACACCTTTGTTGAGGCCTGCCGCGAGATGGTCAAGGCCAATGCTCTTACACTGAAGACTGAATTCTAATATCCCTAGGCGGCAACCGATGGTTGCCGCCTTTTTTTGCAATATCCTGATAGTTTTTGCAATATATTTTCATTGACTTTTGCTTTCATTTACAATATAATAGGAATAACAAAAAGGCAAGGGGGACGGCCATGCAATTTTTAGCAAACGATTTTGAAACAATATATTCTTCCCCAAGTCCCGAAACGATCTACGCCTGTACACCCGCCATCTGTGTATTAGAGAGTGGCCGCTATGTTTTTACCAACGACCTCATCGGTCCGGATGCCCCTGCCCAACCGCAATTTAAGGGCATGCAGCTTGCCCCGCATGGCGGCAAGCCGCGATGCGGGCAGATCTACACCTCAGACGACAAGGGCAAGACTTGGCAGTATCGCTGCGCCCGCCCCTTTGTCCATGCGCGCCCGTTTGAAGCAGGTGGTCACGTATACATTCTTGGCCACTGCGATGATCTGGTCATCTACCGCTCGGACGACGAGGGAGATACCTGGGACGAGGGACATTTTCTGACCGAGGGCGAAAATTGGCACCAATCTGCCTGCAACGTGTGGGTGGAGGAGGGCTATATCACGTTGGTGATGGAGGTGCGCTGGTTTGCAGAGGGCGAGGTTCATTCCGGTTGGCCGGTGGCAGACATGGCACCGGTTGTGATGCGCGCCAAGACAGACGCCGATCTGTCCAAGCGTGAGAGCTGGACGTTTTCTAACCGTATCCGCTTCCGTGACATGGTAAACGAGGACGAGCTTGACATGCACGGCATTCCCTTCTACCCCACCAAGCTACACCCGAAGGATTACCCCGCCAACACCTATCTTGCCGAGATCTCCGGGTGGCTTGAAACCAATATCGTACGTATCACCGACCCCGCGCATTACTGGTATGACGAAAGCGGCAAGACCTTCCACCTCTTTATGCGTGCCCACACCGCAGGCAGCGGCTACTGCTGCATAATGAAGGCGGTCATCACCGAGGAGGATGGGCATGAGGTGATTACCGTGCAGCCTGAGCAAAACCCCTCCGGGCGTAAGGTCATCTATCTGCCCATGCCGGGTGGGCAGATGCGGTTTCACATCCTGTGGGACGAGCAGACCAAGCTCTACTGGCTGCTTTCCACCCAGGCAACCGACACCATGCGTCGCCGTGAGCTGCTCTCTGCCGAGCGGTACAACATCCCTTGTGACGAGCGCGACCGCATGCAGCTCTCCTTCTCGCGCAACATGGTGGACTGGTGCTTTGCCGGCATCGTTGCCAAGGGGGATAGCGAAAAGCAGTCAAGGCACTACGCTTGTATGGCGATAGACGGCGAGGATCTGGTGATTGTCAGCCGCTCGGGTGATCAGAACACCCTTTCTGCCCATAACACCAACCTCTCCACCTTCCACCGTGTGAAGAATTTCCGCAAGCTTATCTATTAAAGGAGGAACTCTCATGTTTTTTAAGCCGCGCTTTTACAAGAAAGAGGGAAAGACCACGCTTTCTTTGGCAAACGATTTGAAAATGACCGGTTGCCCTGCCAAATTTGAAGAGTTTATTCATACCACGCTTGCCTCGTGCAAGGGCGGTAGCATTACCACGCTACGCTACCACATCGGCATGCCGGCCAAGCTGGCCGCTGCGGTTGGTAAGGCGTATCAAAAGCACGATGAGGCCTTTGCGTTGGTCATCGGTGAAACAGCTGTCGACCTATACGCCGAGAGCGAGCAGGGCCTGCTCTATGCCACGGTCACGCTGCTACAGCTGCAGGAATGCGGCGATCTAAAGGCAGGTGTGCTGTATGACCGCCCGGTCTGCGACGTGCGCGGCTATCGTGTCTTTTTGCCGGGGCGTGAGAATATTCCCACCTTCCAGGCGATGGTAGACCTGCTTGCCTACTACAAGTACAACGCCATCATTTTGGAGATCGGCGGCGCGATGGAATACAAGCGTCACCCGGAGATCAATGAGGCGTGGCTGAAGTTCTGCCACGAGGTACACAGCAAGCATGGTCGTGCCACCGAAATTCAACAACGCACCTATCCGTGGGCCAAGAACTCGATCCATTGCGACAACGGTGACGGCGGCGTGCTAACGCAGGAGGAATGCCGTGCCCTGCGCGACTATTGCGTTTCCCGCGGGTTAGAGGTCGTGCCAGAATGCCCGACCATGAGCCACTCTGACTACATTTGCCTTGCCCACCCCGAGCTGGCCGAGCGGCATAACGACGACTACCCGGACACCTATTGCCCCAACCACCCGGATACCTATCCGCTGGTCTTTGATCTGCTGGAGGAGGCCATTGAAGTCTTTGCGCCGAAAAAGATCAACATCGGGCATGACGAAATGTACTCGATTGGCCTGTGCGAGCGTTGCAAGGGACAGGATCCCGTTCAACTGTACGTAGATGACATCAAGAAAAACAAAGAGTTCCTCGACGCACACGGCATTGAGACCTGGATGTGGGGCGAAAAGCTGCTGGATGCCGTTGAGGAAAACGGCTGCGCCTGCGGCGGCGCGGGTTGGAGCCGACCGATGAACGGCGGCATTTGCACGGTGCCCGCCCTGTGGCCCTGCCGCGACAAGCTGCCGGAGGGGGTACATTACCTCCATTGGTACTGGCGCTTTGGCGATCATCACGACAAGGTGTACCATGACCGCGGGTATGATATGGTATACGGCAATTTTGTTGCCCTCTCCTTCCCCAACTGGCAAAAGCGTATCCGCTGGGGTGCACGCGGCGGATATGTCTCCAACTGGGGCTCCTTCCATGAGGAGTATATGCAGCGCAACCTGCAGTATCTCTCGCTTGTTTCTGCTGCCTATGCCTTCTGGTGCCCTGATTTTACCGATAAGAAAAAGGAAAAATACGTCACCCTTTCTCTTCTTGAGTGCAACCGTCTGTATCGCAACAAGATCAAGCACCCGCTGACGGTGGTACACACCACCACAGGCCGTATGCCCTACAAGACCTTCTATGACGGCGTGTTTATTGAGGACGAGGAATACAATATCGGCCGCTATGAGTTGACCTATGCCGATGGCACGATTGCCTATCTGCCCGTGCGCTACGGCACCAATATCACCTGCGGCAATATTGAAAACGCAATGAACAGCAACGCCTTCCGCGAGGTGAGCTACACCACCATGCCCGAAAAGCACGGTGATACCTATTATTACGCCTGCACCTATGAGAACCCGCACCCTGAAAAGCAGATCGTGGGATTCCGCTATCTGGCGATTAAGGAAGATTTCCCTGTCTTTACCAAGTCCTTTGACTTCGGTACGCCCTGCGCCATCAAAGCCGACGGAAACGAAAACATCAAGGACGCTGCCGAGTTCACCATTGAATAAACGATATTCCCCCGTTGCCGCACGGCAACGGGGGAATAGTTTTGCAAAAATGATTGCAAAGCACAAGAAAATGTGATACAATAAACGTGATAAGAACGTCTTGGAGGAAAGACCATGAGTGAGTTTCGCGAAGTGATTTTGTGTAAATACGGAGAGCTTGTCTTAAAAGGGGCAAACCTCTCTTTTTTTGAGAGCCTTCTCGTCAAGGAGATGAAGGCGCGTGCCCGTCGGCACGGCAAGTTTAACATCTACCATGTGCAAAGCACGCTGTACATTGAGCCGCTTGAGGAGGATTGCGATCTTGACGGCATGCTGGCCTCGGCACGGCGCGTGTTCGGCATTGTGGGTATTACGCGGGCAGCGGTGGCCGAAAAGAATATGGAGGACATTCTGCGCGTGGCAAAGGGATACCTGCCTGCACAGATGGTTGGCAAGCGCACCTTCCGTGTGGATGCCAAGCGCGCAGACAAAAAATTCCCCCTTCCCTCGCCTGAGATCGCGGGTGAGGTAGGCGGCGCGCTGTTGTCTGTTAATCCCAAATGGAAGGTAGACCTACACGAGCCGGATTGCCGCATTCGTGTAGAAATTCGCGAGACGGCCGCCTATATTCATGCCGACCAGGAGAAGGGCGCGGGCGGTATGCCCATCCGCTCCAATGGGCGCGGGCTGTTGCTGCTCTCGGGTGGTATTGACAGCCCGGTAGCCGGCTACATGATGGCCAAGCGCGGCGTCGAGATTGAGGCATTGCATTTTGAAAGTTTCCCCTATACGAGTGAGCGTGCGAAGGAAAAGGTGATGCAGCTGGCAAGCGAGCTGTGTGAATATTGCACCAAGATCCATGTACACGTCATTTCGCTGACGCACATTCAAGAGGAGCTGCGCGACAAGTGCGAGGAGGATTACTTCACCCTGCTGCTGCGCCGCTTTATGATGACACTGGCAGAGCGCTGTGCCCGCACCTACAAGTGCGGCGCGCTGATCACGGGCGAGAGCCTTGGGCAGGTGGCCAGCCAAACGATGGAGGCCCTGAACGTGACCAATGAGGTAGTCAACATTCCCGTCTTCCGCCCCTGTATTGGTATGGATAAAGAAGAGATCGTGCAGATCGCACGACAGATCGGCACCTTTGAGACCTCGATTTTGCCTTATGAGGATTGCTGTACGGTATTTACCCCCCGCCACCCGCGAACCCGCCCGGTACTGGAAAAGGTACTTGCCCAACAGGCAAAGGTAGACTTTGACGCGTTGGTCGAGGAAGCATGGAACACCATGTACACCGAGACCTGCACACTGAAGGAAGAACGATGAAGCTGTCGCATTTTGGCATAACCGTAAACAAAAAGAGGGAAGAAAATTTCTTCCCTCTTTCTCTTTTGCTATCAAAGAAACTATCCTTTTCACATTGTTCTAAGGTAGAAAACCTACGGTTTTCTCCATTTTTATTTATTTTTTGTTTACTATCTCCGTTTTCCACCCTCGCCGTATGTCAATACGGCTATCGGGTGTAAAACGAAGATTTCTGCTCAAAATCCGCCGAGCCTCTGCTACACATAAAAATGCGGGCGAGAAAAGCATTTCTCGCCCTTTTTGCTGCGCAAAAAAGCATATGCATGCTGCATTTTAATGAGACAACCTCACGCTAGAAGTTTAGGATTTCTTGCCGGGCTTGCGTTCTTTCTTCATCACGAAGTAGACAGCAACAGCACCGCCGGCAAGACATAGAATAATAATCACAATGATGATCCAAAGGTAGTTGTTCCCCTCATTACCGGCAACCGCTTCGGTAATGCGGAAGGTGCCTGCGGCTTCATCATCGACATACAGGATCGTGATCGTGTGCTCACCTGTCGCCAAGGTTTCCAAATAGGCGGGCAGCAGGTTGACAGCGGTATCGCGATTCAAGACTAGATAATTCGACGCATCAAGCAAGACGCCATCGATCTTCACACCCACAAACTCCTCATACGGGCCGTTTGCCTGGAAGGAGAGCGAGAAATTCGAGCCCTTCTGCCAGCTGTTGCCATTACCAACCACGATATCGTAATCGGCAAGGATAGCAAGAATTGCATCCAAGCGGCTTCTGTCTACCAGCTCCAATTCGCGCTCAGTCAGCTGGGCATACGCCTTCTCAATCGCTTCGATCAGCTCTTTGACGGTAATATCGTTGCGGTTAAAGTTCTCTGCCTCGGGCAACGAATCCAAAGCCTCCTGCACCGCCTCTACACGATCCATCGCGTGCATCACGGCATCCAGGCGCGCCATCTCGTCGCGCAACGCCTGCTTTTCAGCATCGGTATAGTTGCCATCATAATCGGCAAGTGCCTTTTCAATATCCGCCTTGGCGGCCTTCAGCGTTTGACGATCGGCAAGCGCAAAGTTTTCGGCGGTGATGCCCGCTGCCGCCTGCGTATTCTCGGTGATCGGTGCCTGTGCTGCCGCCTCAATACGAGCAAGCAGGGCATCTGCCTTTTCTCTTCCCTCGGCGAGACTTGCACGATCCGTGTCGCTCAAGCCGGTACTTTGGGCAAGCTTGTCCATATCCGCAATCAGCGTTTCAATATCCGCACGATCGGTGGACTTGACGGTTTCAATATCATAGCCGTTCACAGCGGCAAGCAGACGCGAAAGCTCCTCCAGCGGATCTATCGGATCAACAGGGTCTTCCGGCTTTTCGGGATCCTCCGAGCCGGCATTTTCATCCTTTTCAATCTCGGCAAGCAGCGCGTTGGCCGTAGCGAGATCCTCTGCCAGCGTAGCACGCTCGTCATCCGTCAGATTGCTACCGTCAAGCAACGCATTGATATCAGCAATCAACTGCTCAATGGCAGCACGATCGGCAGAGGCCACCGTATCCACATCATACGCGCCAATAGCGGTATGCAGGCGATCCAGCTCGGTCAGGTTCTGATCAATCTCGGCAAGCAACGCATTCGCATTTTGCAACGATTCATTCAGCGCGCCTCTTTCGTCTGCGGTCAGATTGTCGCCGTTCAAAAGCGTCTGCATGTTAGCAATCAGCAACGCAATGGCATCGCGATCGGCAGAGGTAACGGTAGCGGCATCATACCCCGCCACAGCCTTTGTCACGCGATCCAGCTCTGCCAGCGTAGCAGCAATTTTATTAAGCAACGCATTGGCATACTTTGCACCGTTTTCAAGATCGGTGCGCTGTTCATCAGTCAGACCGGTATCCTCGCACAGAGCATGGATCTCTGCCAACATGTCGGAAATCGCCTGCTTATCCGAGGATTTCACGCTCTCGGTCTTATACGCATACAGCTGATCAAGCAGCGCATTATCATCATCGGTCTGACCGATTTTATCCAGCAATGCCACAGTCGACACACGAAGTGCCTCCAACGCGGCACGCTCCTCCTCTGTGTGGTTGGTATAGGAGAGCAATACATCAATCGAATCAATCAAGCGTAGAATACTTGCACGATCCGATTCCTTCAGATTGGCCGTTTCATAGCTTGCGTAGAGCGCGTTGACCCGCTTTCTTTCTGCCTCTATACTATCCAACCGCACAAGGCAAGCACTGATCACATTGCGCGAGGTGAGCAGCGCATTCCGCTCTGTCTCTGTCAAGTTTTGACCATCAAGAATCTCTGAAAAATCCAGCGACAGTTTCTGCAAGGGAGAATATTCCCGTGTGGTGACCGTATCAATATCATAAGAAGCAGTCGCTTGCGTAAGACGATCGATCTCGGCTGCAACAGCGGCGATCTTATTCAACAGAGCAACCGCCTGTGAGCGAAGTGCGGTCAGTTCCGCTTTTTCCCCTTCGGTCACCCCGCGGCTACCAAGCAGCTCGTCAATGGCCAAGAGAATTTCATCAATCGCAGCTTTGTCAGACGATTTGACGGTATCCTCATGGTATTGCGCAAGCGCAGCGGCCAAACGCGCGATCTCGGCTGCAACATCCACCAGCTGATCGAGCATCAGGGTGATGCCCCCGCGCAGGGCGATCAGCTCTGCGCGCTCGGTGGTGGTCAGATTTTTACCCACCAACAAGGCATCGATATCCGACAAGAGCGCATTCAGGACTGCTCTATCGTCCAGCGTAACCGTATCCGGATCGTACCCATTTGCTATGTTCTTTATGCGTGTCAGCTCGGCAGCGGTTTCATCAATTCTTCCAAGCAAGGCCGCGGCCTTCTCCTGCAGGGGAATCAGCGCCTCCCGTTGCTCGTCGGTCAAATCATTGCCCGCCTCTGTCGCAACAAGATCATCAGCAACCTGGGCAATGACCGCGCGGTCTGCCGAGGTAACGGTATCAATATCGTAGCCTGCCAACAGATCGGAGGCGTGCTTGATGACCTCCTCCACATTTTGCACCTTGGCAAGCAACATATCACATTTATCAAGAATGGCCTTCAAGGCTGCCTTTTCACCATCGGTAGCGAATGTCGTATCTACGCTGACAACGGCATCGCGCACCTCGCGCAGGATTTTGGCATCATAACCTGTGACATTGTCGATGGTAAGATGATCAATGGGCTGCGAGAGTGCCGAAATAGGCTTCATCGTGATGACAAAGAGCTCTCCGTTTGCAGCTGCATTGCCCACCATATCCGACAGGCGGAACTGATAAACACAGTCGGTATCGCCTGCCAGCGTCAGCACCGCATGAAGCTTGCCGTTCACAGAGGTAAGCTCCCAACCGCAATTGACAAGATCGCTTAGCTGAATACCGCTGAAAAGATCAGCAATCGTAATCTGCTGTGTGACGTAATAGGTCTTTCCGCTTTCCACACCGCCGATCTCGGGCGGTGTGGTATCAAACACGACACCACGGTCAAACGAGAGATAGGTCACGTTTCCTGCTTTATCGGTCAGGCGGGCATAAACCACAACTCTTGCGCCATCCTTCACCGCGATCGCAAAGCCCTCCGACGGGCAGGTCAACCAATCGGTGCGGGCAGCCAATTGCTGTTCGGTCTGCACGGCGGCATCATAGCCCCAAAGGTACTCCACCTTGGCCAGACCGGAAAGAGCGTCCTGTGCCGTGATGGTCACCATCAGCTCCTTGTTTGTAAACCAGTTCTCGGGAATGCTGCTGTAAAAGCCGTTTACGGTAGTGCTATAGCTACCATCGGTTACGGTCAATGTGCCTGTGGGAGCATCGACATCAGCCTCGCCCTGCTTATAATCGCATTCCTCGTCGGTGCAGCAAAGCTTGCCGTGAGTCGGATCCCATTCTAACGTATGGCACAGACCTGCTCGATATTCGATCACATAGTTGGAAAGAACGTCGTCGCCTGCCGCATTGGTCAGCACAGCATTGCTGCATTGAACCAGATGGGTGCTCTGTACCATGGTAATGGATACCAGCACATCACCACCAACCAAGCCGTTTATGGTAACCGCATCAAGCCCCGTGCCGATGCTCTCACCAAGACGAACTGCCTGCATGTTGGCTTGAATAATCAATGCCACGCGGGCAATGGTATAATTGCCGATCTCCTTTTCACCGGTATAGTTTCCTTTGCCGACAAGGCAAACGGTAATCGTACCGGCCGAGGTAATATCGGTCGTTTCCATGCCGTTGCGCAGATAGCGAATGGTGTAATCATCCTCACCAAGCGTTTCCCCGTTTGCTGTTACAGTCAGAGTAGGAGCTTGCGCCATACCGTTGTAGGAAAACGAGGGCGTATCAATGGTGGCATTCGCGCCTGCCAAAGGGCAGGGAGCGATCTCAAATTTTGTGCTGACCGAGCCGGAATAGCTGCTGCCCTCCTTCGCGGTCACGATCAGGGTAGCCGTGCCGGCATGAACATTATCATACACCGACACAAGGTACTGGCCGGCATCAATCACCTGACCACCGAGCATGACCGTCACATCGGCGGGAAGGATCTCCGTTCCGTTATAAACATAACTGCCGCCGATCAAAATCGTCGCGCCCTCAATGCTCGGCTTGGCAGTCTGGAAATCACCAATCTTTTCTTCCGACACATTGCCAAGCTTGTCCACCGCTACAATGCTATAGCTGTATGCGGTGTATACATCCAAGCCCGTCAGATAGAACGAGCCGTTTTGCGAGGAAATCGTCGTCACACTTGCCGGGGTTGCGCTCTTCCAATAGGTCATGCGGTATTCCGCAACGCCGCGAGGATCTGTAGCGCTGACAGCAACGGTAAAGGTCGATGTGCCGGGAACACCCGTGCTGGTAGAAGAGATCAGGGGTCCCTGCGTATCAATGCAGATCGAGACCGTCTTCTTGGCAATATACCCCTCGCTGTCCTTCAGGTAATAGGGATAGTCCCCTTCCCGATCGCCGCTCACGGTAATTGCATCGACATACTCTGTGCCAAGCGCGCTGATGGTGTAGCCGACAGGCGCTTGCAGCGTAACATCCCCCTTATACCAGGTAACACCGCCAACCAAGCCGTTTCCTGCATCACAAGAAATCTCGGCCGTATCTGCGGTATCCAAATACGCAATCGCAAAGGCAACCATGACGCGGGTCTCGCTTGTCAAGCCCGCATCGATCGTCAAAATCGCCCGATACTCGCCAACGGCCACAGGCGTGGAGGAAGATTCCCACCCCTCACCGTTGTTCTTTTCATAGGTGATCTCGGAAAGGATCGCCGGCACACCGCCGATCAGCGTGTTTTCCATAGTCGCCGTTTTTTCCTGCATATTATATACAAGATCGGCAGGCGCATTCACGGTCAACGTACCGCCAAAGCAATCGACAAGCGGGCATGCAAGGCCGTCCTCGCGCGTGCAGCGCGCTGTCAGCACATTGTCTTGCACCTCATAGGTCCAAGAGTGCATGTGCTCGGTAAACTGCAGCTCGCCATCCGCCCCCTTACGGAGCTTATATTTGTCAACATATAAGCGAGATCCTTCAAAATAATCATCAAAGGCAGCCTCACCCATATTCACCTGCCAACCGGAGGTAAAGGTGCAGGGATAGGTCGCATTGGAAACGTACACGGAGAGCTTGTTCTCCTTGCCGTATGTCAGCGGAGCAGTAATCGCAATTTTCGTAGAGACAGGCAGCTCGATATCGTCCATCGTTTGCCCGGTCACATCTACACCACCATAGACAGCGGGCGCACCGGAAAGAGAAAAGCTGCCGCCGCTAATAACCTTTACGGCCAATCCCTTCTCACTATGTACCGTACCGCCGTTTACAATCAAGGTGCCTGTATTTTGAATAGCGGCCTCACGCACAGCCGATACAGTACCGGCCGAAACAACCGTAGTGCCGGTGATGTTATCAATGCCGTACTGAACACCCTGCAAAGAGCCTCCCAAAACAGAAATAGTACCCGTTCCTTTGTTGGAAATGGCCGTTCTGCCCGTGATATTGCCGCTATAAACAGTCACATCGCCATTATATCCATGATAGGAATCCGCGTAAATGGCAATCTCGTCCGAAATAATGGTTCCTTTTCCCTCAGCAGAGCAATCACAAATATTGATCTCAGCCCCCGCCCCGGGACGGATACTGCTTTCACCCATATTCAACGTGTGGCCATTCAAGCACAAATTGACCTTGCCCACCACAACAATGTCTGCCGTTGCGGTCAAATCACCCGTTAAATAATAATTGCAGCCCTCACCGCCGGAAATGATGCCGCTTGTTGCTTCCCAAGGGGTATCATGCGTGCTGTGATAGGGCTCAACAGCCGCCGCCTGCACGAAAAAGGGGATGGCAACAAGCACCATCGCCAAGGTCAGCAGAACAGGAAACAAAAAGCGCTTACATTGTTTTTTCATCTTATACATCCTCTCTCATCATTCGCTGACAAAAGAAAATCCGAGGCGCCCCCTCCGGGCAACCACACAAGCTGCAAAGAGCCTGCGGACACGATCTTTTTTCCTTCGTCAAGCGTCTTCATATTACATGATAAATTATACCATACCTGCATACAAAAAGCAACAACCGAACAAGAGAAAAGACGGAAAAATATCGACAAAAAATGTAAATTTATTTCCCGCACATTCCGAACAAAAGAACCCCGCTGCTATGCAGCGGGGCTTTTCGTTAGATACTGTTGATGTTGTTGACAACGAGCTCGTTGCCATCTACATACTCCTTATCCGTCTCGTTTTCATCCGATGCCATCAAAACATCGCATCGCTCAAACGAAACGATCGCCCAAACGGGTCTTTCATAAGGCTTCATACCGGATATACTCCTTTCTTATGCCAGGTACTCTTCAATTGCGCGGCTGAACTGCACAAGAGAAATCAGAACCTGATACATCCCCTCCGAGCAATCGGTATTGCTGATGCGAGCAACATAGGACTCCATGCTGTAGGTCAGCGTTGCGCCGGGAACCTCGTCTACTACAACGCGAACATAGTAGGTCTTATCCAGCTCGCTGAGGTTAACAAATACAGAAGCCTTCTGCTCCAAGCCTTCCTTTGTGGTAACCATATCGACCGTGACAGCATCGGTAAATTCAGGATTATCGGCAAACTCGAGAACATACTTCTCTGCCCCTTCGATATTGCCGATGGTGAACTTAAAGCCGAGCTGATTGTCCAGCAACAGGCTAGCACCGGTAATGGGATTTTCGCCCTCGCCCTGTGCATATACGTCATTCAGCAGACCGTTAAAAATGCCGGGACGCAGATCAGCAGGAACGTTGGCATTGGCCATGTTTTGCATGCCGTAACCAAAGTTGGACTGGGCATTGCCACCGTAGGTAAGCATGGTAGCCAGCACCTTATCCAGCTTGGCAGAGCGACCGAACGCCTTGTCAGCATACATCTGAATGCTGAAGGGAACGATATCTCCATAGATGATATCCTCCTCACCCACATATGAGTAGGGGCGGACGTAGATCAGCTTTGTCATCTCCTTGGCAGACAGGTCCCCATAGGTGAACTTGTAGAAGCCGGTGGTCTCATCATAGATGCCCTCAAGCGGCGTGCCGCCGCGCAGGATCTGTGCAGAGCTCGGCTTGTTGGTCCAGTACTCAAGACCGGCCTGTACGCCCTCACGAGGAGCCACGATCTCTACATAGAAGTTGAGACCAAGGTCAGTGCCAATCGTCACGTCAGCACTCACGGCAAGGGGCGTTTCATTCAATGTCTGATAGGTAACGGTAGGATGAATATACGCCATCCAGTTGTTGGCGTTCCCCAGCTGGGTACGCAGAGAAACAACATCGCCCTTCTCCAGCGTCATCGAAAGCGGGAAGCCGCCGGCCTTGATATCAGCCAGGCCATCATAGTCGCAGGTAGCATCGCTATACATATTGGGGCTGGTGATGTTGAACATATCAGCATCCGCAGGCCAAACCTTCTCGTCATTCACATATACAGCAAAGTTGAAGGAAATATAGTCCTCTGCCTTTGCCCCCTCGCGGCGCAGAACCAGCTTATCCAAATCAAACTGGACATTACCACTGTATTCGGCGGTATAGTTGATCTCGTTCATAAAACTGTCCTCTGCCGTGCAACCGGAGAAAGCAATCTTACCATTATCCACATAAAGACCACCGCCTGCACCACCCCATACAGAGCCACTTGTTGTAATAATACGGTAAGCATCTGCCTCGGCACCAAACAAAGCAAATGTGCCGGTGGAGGTATCAAACACACCGGTCTGCCAGTTGCCGGTAAAGATCGGCATGTTGTTGGCATCCAACGTGGGAATATGATCAGCCCATTTTGTGGTACCAACCGTTACAGCATTCGCGTAAATGATATCCGCATCAAAGGTTGTTGCATCCAGCGTCGCGCCTGCGCGAATGTCAGCGACACCGTCGCCGTTGACATCCCAGCCACGGAACAGCTGTGTGCCGGTGTATTCCGGCAGCACAACAGCGCCACCCTCGATCTTGCTGGTGCTGAGCACCTCACCGTTTTCGCAAATGGCAAGGTACTGTATCGCGCGCTCACCGGTAGCAACCGTACCCGTGATCTTAGGCATAGCGGTCGCCTCGGCATGCACATAGGTGGTATACGGAGCCAAACGGTAGCAAACCTCAATACGATCGCCTTCCTTTACTCTTGCAGAAAGAGAAGAAAGTGCCTCATTCAAGGTCTCTATCGTTGTTTCGGGGGTTACCTTATACCAGTTGCCGTCTCCTTGAAATATGGTTTGCGCCACATTACCGGAGCTATCCGGAGTAATAGCATAACGATAGGTACCGCCATAGGACGGCCATACCATCTTCTCGTTGACCATAATGGACATAAAGAACTGGTTATTCTCATCAACAGGAGCAACAAAATTGTCAATCTCCATCGAGATGTCAAATTCGCCCTCCTCCGTCACCGTATACACATAGGTAGAAATGCCCTGCGGGTTAGAAAAACCAATGGTATAGGTCTCCAGGTTCATAAGTCCCGCGCCGGGAAGAGAGCCCCACCACCACTGCGACCAGCCGTTCGCGTTGATGCCCTCATTAGCAGTAGGCGTGATTGCCCAATATCCCTCGGCATCGTCACCCTCCATACGGGGGTTCATTCGATCAAGAATGATGGGAGCATAGTTGCCGGGAGCCAAAATGGCTGCCTGCCATGCGCCGCCATAGGCAACGGTCTGTGCCTCGGCGTCATAGGTGATTTTGCCTGCCTGTGCCTCTTCATAGAAAGACGAGGTAAATGCAACCTCAGCCTCCCCCTCTGCGCCTGCTACCAAAAACAGAGCCGGCACAACGGACAGAAGCATGATACAAGCAAGGATCAAGCTGAAAATGCGTGTTTTCATGAATGTACTCCTTCTAAAAAATCGTTGCAGGGAAGTATCCCTCGACAATAGAATACCATTTTTTCTTTTAGAAGTCAAGTCGCATTTTGGACAGTTTTTTTCTGCCGCTTTTGTTCAATTTGTACAAGAAGACACGACCACCGGCCGTGCCGGTGGCTTTGGAGCGAGTCTCTCTACTGTCAGGTTTGTAAATGCAAAAAACGCCACCGCAAGCAAATTGCTTGCGGTGGCGCATTTGGTTGTTGCCGAACGGTTTTAATATAGTGATCAAAGCTTGCCCATTCGGCTCTTTCCTATGATTCTAGGGGGGGATGATCCCTTCTTACCCGAGATACTCCGCCAATGCGCGCTCATAGGTTGCCAGTGCAGAAAGCGCATAGTAAAGACCAAAATCGCAATCATCCTGGACACGATCAAAATAGCTCTCAAAGCTGTAGGTCAGCGTGGCACCGGCCTCACCGTCGATGACAGCACGCACATAGAAGGTCTTGCCAAGCTCGGCAAAGCTGATATCGAAGGATGCCTTATGCTGTGCCTCGGTCTTGGTGGCAACCATATCCACCGTTTTCGAATCGGCAAAATCGGCCGACTCGGCATATTCAAGCACATAGCTCTCCGCCCCCTCTACATCCTCAACCACGAACTTAAAGCCCAGGCGATTGTTCAACAGCAGGCTGGCACCGGTAATGGGATTTTCCCCTTCACCCTGCGCGTATACATTGTTCAGATTGTCATTAAAGGTGCTGGGACGAAGCGCAACGGGCACATTTGTATTAGCCAGCTTTTCGGTTGCGTTGTTATAGCCAAAGAGCACCTGTGTCTGGGCACCGTAGGTCAGCAACGCACCAAGCAGCTTATCCAAGGTATCCGACTGGCCAAAGGCAGCATCTGCATATTTCTGCACGCTGAATTCAGCTACAGCGCCGTAAATGATATCTTCGCCTACATAGGAGTACGGACGAACATAAATCAGGTCAGCCATCTTCTTGGCAGAAATGCCGTCATAGGTGAACTTATAGAAGCCGGTTTTGTCGTCATATGTGCCATCCAGCGGGGTGCCGCCTCTCATCAGCAGGGTTTCATTCGGCTTAGACGTCCAATACTCCAAGCCTACCTCTACGTCCTCACGCGCGTTAACCACGCAAACATAGAAATTAAAGCCAAGATCCTCGGAAATTGTAATATCTGCCTTCGCTGCCATGGGTGTTTCAGAAAGTGTGGTATAGGTTACCGTAGGCTTCGGATGCAGCATCCAGGTAATGCTGTTGCTCTGCTGCGTACGAAGTGCGATCACATCATCCTTCTCCACCTCAATGGTGAGCGGGAAGCCTGCTGCATAGAAATCAGCCAACGCGTCATATGTGCCGGATCCGGTAGAATTGGTCTCCGCACTTGAGGCATGGAACCACTCGCTATCAGCAGGCCAGATTTTCTCGCCATTTTTGTAAACGGCGAAATCATAAGCAATGTAATCCTCGCCTGAACCGCCCTCGCGCTCCAAAATCATCTGGTCAAGACCAAATTCGATGATACCGTTATAGCCGGCGGTATAGTTAATCTCGCCAAGGAAATCCCCCTCAGCCGTACAGCCGGAAAGCGCAACCTGACCGCGGCTGCCAACACAATATAGGCCACCACCGGTGCCGCCCCAAGGAGAATCGTTGATGCTGTGGATGCCGAACTTGTCTCTGGCACCGCCATAAGGATAGAAGAGACCCTCACTCTTGTTAAAAGCACCAGTCTGCCAACCGCCTACATAGGTGGGAATGCCAACATCATCGATGACGGGGAAATTATCAAACCAACGGGAAATACCTACTGAAATAGAGGTAACCGTCAGCACCTCGTTTGAATAACCGGACACATCAAGCGTCGCGCCGGGGAAGGCATCAACCATGCCATCGCCATTGATGTCCCAACCGATAAAGGTCGCCTCACCGGTATATTCGGGGAAAACGAAGAGATTGTTTTCAATCGGCTTTGCACTTGTGATCTTGCCATCCTGCTGCACAATGGCATAGTGGATCTTTTCACCGCTGGCAGGCTTTGCCGTGATCTTCGGCATAGCGGAGGCGAAGGGATCCTTTGAATAAGATGCAGCACCATAGCGGTAGCAGAATTCAATACGGTCACCCTTACCGGCGGTCATGCGCAGCGTCTGCAGTGCCTCGTTCAAGGTCTCTGCCGTTGTTTCGCTTGTTACATGATACCACGCCCCCTCTTCATCTGTAAACAAATCGCGAGCGCTGGTATAGGCGAAGGATGCGCCGTAAACGGGCCAGATCATCTGCTCGTTGACCATGATGGAGAAGAAGTATTCACGACCGGCCTCCGGTGTGATGAAGTTTTCGATCTCAACAGAGATGTCAAACTCGCCCTCTTCTGTTACGGTATACAAGTATAGCGGGATGCAGTTTTCATTACCAAAAACGATGGCATAATCATTCAATCTCATAGCATCCGAACCATTCGGAGAGCCCCAGTAGAAAAGATCCCAAGTGGGATGCTCCAGCAAGGAACTGTGGCACGGCTCGGTAACCGCCACATTGCCGTATCGCATGGTAGGATCGAGGTGGGAAAGCGGAACAGGGGTGTAGGTAGTGCCGCTTTGCATGTAGAAGGCGGCCTGCCAAGCGCCACCATAGGTAACGGTGCCTGCCTCGGCATCATAGGTGATCTTGCCGGCCTGTGCCTCCTCCCAGAAGGACGAGGTAAACGAGACCTCCCCTTCCTCTGCGCCGCTGACAAGAAAGAGCACCGGCACTGCGGAAAGGAGCATCACGCAAGCAAGAAACAAGCTGAAAATGCGTTTTTTCATGAGTTTTCTCCTTTTAAAAAAATGTTATATACCAGTCATAGCATATCATCTTTCGGGGAAAAAGTCAAGTCGCATTTTCAACAGAAATCGGCACTCTGATTTGTTCAACTTGTACAGGAAAAAAGAGAGCCAAGCGGCATGCCGCTTGGCTCTCTTGGGAGTTCAGATATTAGCGATGTTTTCTACAACGATGCTCTCGTTGTCTACATAGTCCTTATCCGTCTCGTTTTCATCGGATGCCATCAAAACATCCATCATATCGAATGCGGCCATAGCCCATTCGGGTCTTTCATACTTTTTCATGTTGTTATACCCCTTTCTTAAGCCTTGTATGCCTCAAGTGCTTGACCAAGATAAGCCAGAGCCATAGCAGCATTATACATGCCGTCGCTGCACTCATCGCTGATACGAAGAACGTAAGACTCTACACTGTAGGTCAGCGTTGCGCCTTCTTCACCATCAATGATCACACGAACGTAGAAGACATCCTGCAGCTCGCTGAAGGAGATGTTGTAGATCGCCTTCATCTCCAGACCTTCCTTCGTGAGGGTCATGGGGATCTTGGTGGAATCGGTGAAGTCTGCATTCTTGGAATACTCAAGCTCGTAGGTCTCTGCGCCCTCTACGACATCAATGACGTACTTCATACCGATATCGGTACCCAGCAGCAGGCTGACATACTTGATCTTGTTGTCCTCACCGGACTGGCTGTAGGAATCAACCAGCGCGCTTACATCGGCGCTTTGTGCTCTCTGATCCTTATCAAGAAGAGCATTTGCACGATTGTCGGTCTTATAACCAAAGAGCGTCTGTGCCTCAGAGCCGTAGTTCAGCATAGCGATCAGCAGGTTATCCAGCGTTGCATTCTGACCCATAGCGGCCATTGCATACTGCTGAATGCTGACAGCCTCAACCGTACCGTATGCCTTCTCTTCACCGGTTTCCTTATCGGTGGTGTAAGCGCGCACATAGATGGTATCGGTCATCTGCTTTGCGGTCAGGCCGGCATAAGCAAACTTGTAAAGACCATTCTCCTCGGCAATCAGCTCCAGCTTCTTACCGCCGTTCATCAGCGCAGCCGCGGACGGATTGCTGGTCCAGTACTCCATGCCAACACCGGAGCCTTCCTCAATACCAAGAACATTGGCGTAAATATTCAGGGTGAAGTCCTCTGCGATATCAACAGAGGTGTGAGAAACGGTAGGCGTCTCGTCCAGTGCGGTAAAGGTAGCAGTAGGACGAAGATAGAAGCCCCAGTTGTAGGGGTTGCCGCGTACCGCACGGATATCGATCACAGAGCCAAGAGAAACATCCTCGATCTGCAGCGGGAAGGGCCAAGTACCGGCCTTGGTCATCTCAGTCAAGAAGTCGCACTGACCGGACAGACCATCAAAGATACCGCCGTTTTCCGACTCTGCAAGAACATCGGCGCTGGAGAACCAGTAGTATTCATTTTCGCCTTCAGGCCATACCTTTTCGCCGTCTACATAAACGGCAAAGCCGGCCTGAATCGGAGCGGGCTCGCTTGCCTCGGAGGTGTTCAGCTCACGCTTGATGATAAACTGCTCAAAATCCAGAGAAACGGTGCCGTTATAAGCAGCGGTGTACTGAATAGCAGTAATGTAGTTACCCTCTTCCTTATCACCGGTGTAGCCACCCTCATAATCCAGGGTGCCGGTAGAAACGATAACGCCGGGACGCTCGGTATCATACATACCGCCGCCGGTGGTGTTCCAAGGACCGCCCTGTACAGGAGTAATGAAGGGCTTGTTGTGGTACTGAACAGGCAGGTACTCACCCGTGGTCTTATCCCATACGCCGAGAGACCAGTCACCGGGGAATACAACCTCCTGTGCGGTTTCATCCCAGTAGGGCTTTTCGTCATAGAACTTGGAGGGCTCGAGGATCACAGCGTTCAGCGTAATGCCGTCCTCGCCTACGGCGATCTCGGCGCCATCGCCGTAATCAACCGCACCATCACCATTGGAATCCCAACCGAAGAAGATGTTATCACCCTGGTAAGTGGGGATAACGAAGGTAGAGTTGGGAGCGACCTTGTAGGAAGCGGTATTAGGACCATTGGGATCCGACAGGGATACATAGATCGGCATACCCTCCAGACGGCGCATGATCGGCTCGATCACAACGGCGTCACCGGAGTTACCAACAACAAAGGAGACCTTATCACCTGCATTCAACTTGATAGCAAGGGGGATCAGCGCGGTGTTGATCTTATCCAGCGTTGCGGTTGCGGTAGAATACCAGGTTCTGGAGTTGGTCTTCTGTGCGCCAAGCGGCCATACAGGCTCGCCGTTTACCATAATGGCAAGCACGTGACCATTGGTGGCAGACTCAGAGAAAGCACCAAGCTGCACACCGTAAGTGCCCTTTTCGGCAACGGTGTACTGAATAGCGGAATAGAAGCCGGTGCCGGAGGTGGTGATACGGCCGGGAGCCAAGGGAGTGGCCTTCTCAATAATGCCGTTTTCTGCCTTCCAATTGCTACCTGCATGCAGGTGCCAAATACCGTTACCATTCCAAATGGAACCGCCGGAGGGAGAGCCGGACTCAACATAATTGGTAGCCAGTCTTTCATAAACCGATTCGGTTACGACCCAGTTCATATCGTGGCCATCGGCCGTATCACCGGTACCGAAGGCGAGACGGCTGAAGAGGTCAAGCACACCGGTCTTGACATCATATTCGCCAACCTTCCAGTTGCTATCGCCCTGACCGACGGCAAATACACCGTCGCTGAGCAGCCACTCAAGGTACTCCTCATTCGACGCGAAGGGGGTGCCTCCGATCGGGTTGTTCTTCTCATTTTCAGAGACCGTATAGGTAATGCCGGGCGCGAATTCTTCGATGAAGCTGTACTCGGCCAGTACCTTTACCTCATCGTCTCCCGTATCCTCAGCAAATACAGGCAGCAGCAGTGCCGGAACGGCAGAGATGAGCATGCAAAGCACGAGGAAAAAGCTAAGGAACTTTTTCATAAAATATGCATCCTTCCTAAAAAATTTGCAGGCTATAAACCTTACTGCCTTATTGTAACACAGGAACCGAAAAAAGTCAACGGACTTATGAATTTTCGGCATTTTCATCAAATTCAGCATGGTTTTTTTGTTTATTTTCACAACAAACAAAGGGCAAACGGCCTCTGTTTGGCCGTTTGCCCTTTGTTTTTACATGATTATGCGGCTTGTTTCTGTTCATACGCAAGCACCGCGTCACCGTACGCGATCATCGCAATAACCATCTTACGTCCCTCCTCGGTCATATCCGAGGCGTTCAGATTTCTGGCCACATAGGTCTCTGCGCCGTACTGCAGAGTCTGGCTGACCCCGGTCGGTGTACAAACGCGGATATAATACGAATCGCTATACCGATTGGCATAAATACCGGAGCTAACAACACGATAGCAATCCATCGTTTTGATCTTTTCCAAGGGAAAAACGGAGGCATTTTCAAAATTGGGATTATCGGCTACCTCGGCCCATACATCCTTAGCCAACCTGGCCGCTTCGGCATCCTTGGAAAGATGCTGCCACTCGGGGAAACCGGTACCGCCGTTGACACGTAGCTGCTCCTGCCCCTCCAGGTTCACATAAATCTTCAGGCAAGCACTGTCGTTGACAACCAGAGAGGCTTGCGTGATCGTGGCAAAATACTGTGTTGCCTTTCCGTGCGCAGCCAGCACGGAGTTATACTCGCGGGTGGGAACGATCTTATCCTCAGCCGAAAGATAATCATTGGCCAGATTATATACCTGCTCTTGGTTGTAAAGCTGCGCAGCCGCGCCAAAATTCAGCATCGCAACCAGCACGCGGCGCAGCTCGGGCATCAGATCATCCTGCACCAGCAAGCGCATCGCATAATCCCGCACAGAAAAATAATAGGGCAGCCCCTGTAGGTTTTTATCCTCCACGCGGCATACAGGTATCATTTTCACCTGCTTGACCATGGCATCCACGGCCAGCCCCTCATAGATCACCTCATAAAGCCCCGGCTCCTCTGTTTCCCGCGCCTCATGAATAACACCATCCACATAGGCATAAGGAGAATGTCCCCCCTCCGGCAGACGGAAGTAAAAGCGAACCAAGAAATTTTCGGTAAGACTGAGACGAGTGCCGACCACCTCAGGAAGGGCCTCTTCCTCCTGCACGGCATCCTCATCGCTGATGGCAAGCACGGTCATACCCCCCAAAGACGACAAAAGCAGCAGCAGTGCCAGCAAGCAGCAGAGCATTTTTTTCACGGTATGCTCCTCCCTTTTTTCTCTTTTTTGTTAGTTTAACATATTCCGGAGTGCTTGTCAAGGCTTTCTTGCCGAGCAAAATGTCACCCAATCGTCTTTGATTGGGTGACATTTTTGCTTTTACAGCATCAGGTCGCAAACCAGATTGCTTAATTCCGTAGGATTTTCTACGCTCATACCGCCGATCAGACGTGCTTGAGCGTACAGGATCTTGGTGCAAGCAGCCAGCCGATCGCGCTCCCCCTCATAAAGCACACGCAAGCGGGCGGCGAGCGGATGGTTGAGATTGATCTCCAGCACGGTCTCTGCCTTGATGGCACCGTTGCTGTTCGGCATTTCATTCAGCACCTTTTCCATGCCAAGCGAGATGCCACCCTCGCTTGCAAGGCACACGGGGTGATTTTTCAGACTACCGGAGAAACGGACGGCGCTGACCTTGTCTCCCAGCGTCTCCTTCATAAATTTCAGCATCTCCTCTGCGCTTTCATTCTCGGCCTTGAGCTTTTCCTTTTCTTCGTCGGTAGCGATATCCAGTGATTCGTCCGAGACATTGACAAAGGTGTGCTCGGCATAGGTGCCGATGGCACGGAGAGCAAACTCGTCCACATCGTCCGAGAGGTAGAGCACCTCAAAGCCACGATCGACCACCGCCTCTGCCTGCGGCAGCATGGCAGCGGCATCTGCGGTCTCGCCGCAGGCGTAGTAGATCGGCTTTTGCTCCTCCTTCATGCGAGAAACATACTCCTTCAGCGTAACGAGCTTTTTCTCGTTCGAGGAGGTGAACATCAGCAGGTCAGAGAGCACATCCTTGTGCATCCCATAATCGCTGTATACACCGTATTTCAGCTGCAGACCAAACGCGCCGTAAAACTTCTCATACCTCTCACGGTCACTCTCCAGCAGCTTGAGCAGCTCGCTCTTGATCTTCTTTTCCACTGTGCGGGCGATGAGCTTGAGCTGGCGGTCATGCTGCAGCATCTCACGCGAGATATTGAGCGAGAGATCGGCGCTGTCTACGAGGCCGCGCACAAAGCTGAAGTAATCGGGCACCAGGTCGGCGCATTTTTCCATGATCATCACACCGCTGGAATAGAGGCAGAGACCCTTTTCGTAGCTCTTGGTGTAATAATCAAAGGGGGCGTGCGAGGGGATAAAGAGCAGCGAATGGAAGGAGGCTGTGCCCTCGCTGACCGTATGGATGGTCTTGACGGGAGCCTCATAATCATAAAACTTCTCGCGGTAGAAGGTGTTATACTCCTCCTCGGTGATCTCGGAGGCAGGGCGCTTCCATAGCGGCACCATGCTGTTGAGGGTGGCGATTGTCTTGATCGTCTCATATTCGGGTGCCTTTCCTTCTTCCCCGCCCTCCTTCGGACGGTGCTCCTCTACCTCCATACGGATGGGATAGCGGATATAATCGGAATACTTGCGCACCAGCTCGCGAATTTTATATTCCTCCAAAAAATCGCTGTAACGCTCGTCATCGTTATCGGGCAGCAGGTACAGGGTGATCTCGGTACCGTGCGTCTCCTTCTCGCAGGGCTCTACGGTATAGCCGTCTGCCCCCTCAGATTGCCACTCCCACGCCTCGGCTGCGCCGAACACGCGCGAGCGCACGGTGATACGAGAGGCCACCATAAAGGCCGAGTAAAAGCCTACACCAAACTGGCCGATGATATCCACCTTTTCCTTTGCCGCCTCATCCTGCTTGAAATCATAGGAGCCGCTCTTGGCGATGGTGCCAAGATTGTTTTCTAACTCCTCCTTTGTCATGCCGCAGCCATTGTCGGCAATGGTAAGCGTGCGCGCATCCTTATCACGCGCAAGCTCAATGGTATAGTCCTCTCTCGTCAGCGTAACGCTTGCATCGGTCAAGGAGCGATAATAGAGCTTATCCAGCGCATCACTTGCGTTAGAGATCAGCTCACGCAGAAAGATCTCCTTATGGGTATAGATCGAATTGATCATCATGTCCAACAATTTTTTGGACTCTGTTTTAAATTGCTTTTTTGCCATTTTTCTTGCCTCGCTTTTGCATTTTAGCACTCTCTTGTTTTGAGTGCTAATCCAGTATAGCAATTTTTCCCGTACTTGTCAAGAGGTCTTTGCAAGAATTCAAAAAATAGACACAAAAAAGCCCCCGATCTTCTCGGGGGCTGTTCCTCAACCATTTGCTTGCCGACGACGACGATGCCGAATATAGGCAAAAAAAGCACTGATTGCCATCACCAGCAAGGCAGAAATCGCACTTAAGACCAGATCGGTTCTTGCCGCGGTCTCAACAAAGCTGAGATGAAGGGATGAAATGACTGTGCCAATAACCGAATATACGGAAAGGCAGAGCACAAACAGCAAAAAGCCAAGCTGCAAGCAAAACATACCAACAGAAAACCGGCGCATGGAATGATTCCTCCCTTCTTTTTGTTCATTTATATTCTACACCATAAATATGAACACGATATGAACAAAATGAAATAACTGTGAAGGAAATATGGATTTTCGTGCGACAATTTTTCACCTGTTGTTCACATTTTCGACAGGTTCTATCATTTTTAGCCGTTGCCTGCGTGCCATGCGCCGCCAGTTGTACAAGCCGTACATGTCATTGAGAAAAAACATGACAAAGCAGATCACCATGGGAATATAAGAAATATCCCGCATGGCTGCCGCGATCCACAGGACGATCAGCACGATGTCATTGGCCGCATAGGCCAGCGCATAGTACGGGCTGCGCAAAAAGGTGAGGGCGGAGGCAAGAAAGCTGGTGGTGACCGACACGGTGCTTACGATCAGATTGGCATTGCCAAGCAGGGCAAGCAGAAAATAAAAGGCTGCCGTGACGAGTGCCGTGACCAGCGAAAGAAGAAGCCACGCACGCCGTGAGAGATGATGTACAGCCACCTCGGCGCTCTCCTCATAGGGGTGGCGCAACCAAGAGATCACGGCAACAACAGCCATGGGCGCGGTCATGCCGAGGTAGGTGATCATTTCGCCGTAATATTGAAAATGAAAGGAAATGATGCCGTAAAAAGCGGCAAACACCACCGTCAGGACCTGCCCAAGCACATACCCCTTGGCCACAAAGATCAGCGCCGTCACGCCGATAAGCGAGGCAAGCATCGATAGCAGATCTGCCGTAGGGGAAAACAGATAGGAGCACCCCACACCAAGCAGCGAGCCTATCCAAAGAACCCATTCCAAGCGTGACAGATCACGAAAAGGATTGTGCGGCTTTTTCATAAAACCTCCAAAAAACAAAAGAAAGCACCCGTTGCGCATCTTCAAAGACCTAACGATGCACAAACGAATGCATAGCATTCTCTACCCGGTGGCAGATATATGATAAATTATACCACATCCATGCCAAAAAGTCAATTGATTTTTGCGAAAAAACATGTATAATGGAAGAAAAAGGAGGACACCG
Source organism: Clostridia bacterium (assembly GCA_017462545.1). Lineage (GTDB taxonomy): Bacteria > Bacillota > Clostridia > Oscillospirales > CAG-272 > UBA1740. Next base: position 10,644 of record JAFTQX010000034.1, on the reverse strand, counting down.
ATATGGATGATTTTTTTGATAAACAGGAAATCAACGTGGTCTTTCTTGGTGGCTCGATCACCGAGGGGGCACACGCCTCGATCAACGAAAACTGCTACGCCTCTCTTACAAGCGCGTGGCTGAAGGAGACCTTCGGCCAAAACGGTCGCATCGTCAATTGCTACAATAAGGGGGTAGGCGGCACGCCGTCGCAGTACGGACTGCTAAGGCTTTCGCGCGATGTGATTGCTAACAATCCCGACCTGGTGTTTATCGAATTTGCCGTTAATGACGGCGGTGAGGACACACGAGTGTATATGGAGAGCATTGTTCGCAGCCTGCAGGAAACAGTTGACCCCTATATCATTTTTCTCTACACCACCAATGAGGTCTACTCGACCGAGACCAAATATCACGCAGATCTTGCCGCACATTATGGCATTCCCGAGATCAGCCTGAAGGATGCCCTCCATCGCGAGCTGGACGGCAAAAACCCGCGTGAGTGCGGCTATTTTACCGATGCGGTGCATCCGGCTGACGCCGGCCACGCGGTCTACTTCCGTGAGATCGTGCGTTGCCTCTCGACCGGAGAATATTTCAAAAAAGCACAAAAACGAGAAAAACGGATCGCGGCCAGCGGCGCGGTAGATATGCGCTTTATCTCCTCCGCCGGGAACGAGGTGGAGCGAATCGGTGCGTGGGAAACAGGAGGGACACGTCCCGACCGTCCCTTTGCCAAGACCACCACGGTGGGCGACCGTCTGCGTCTTTCGTTTGAGGGGAGCATTTTTGCCGTTGAGCACGGTCTGCATGCAAAAAGCTGTATGTACGAGCTGTATATCGACGGGCAGCTTGTAGAAACCATTCATCCCGTATATGCCGATATCGCCACCTACCAATTGGTGCAGGGCTACGCCACCTTTCACCTCTCGCCCGGTCGGCACGAGGCAGAGATCATCACCGTGCCCAGCACAAATCCAAAGTACACCGGCACCGAGGTGCTGATCTACAATTTCATCGTGGGCAACAAAGCAACATAAAAGCATCCCACCATCCGACTTGTCGGATGGTGGGATGCTCGTTTACGCATTAACAGCGTCTACAAAGCGCAGGAAGGCGGCTCTGCCCTCTTCGGTGCACTTGAAGACACCGGCATCCTCCAGCACGTGGGTGAAGGTGATACCGATCTCCTTTTTCAGGATATCGCGCACGTTACCTGCGTTGAAGGTGTAATTGTCGCGGAATGCCTCATACCACGCCTTATGCTTTTCAATGCTGGGGGTATCGGCAAAATCACGACCGGAGAGGATGGCGTCTGCCATCTGCTCGATCTCTGCCTTCAGGCGAGAGGGAAGCACGGCAAGGCCCATGACCTCGATCAGACCGATATTTTCCTTTTTGATATTATGGTAGGCGGCGTGCGGGTGGAATACGCCAAGCGGATGCTCCTCGGTGGTGATGTTGTTACGCAGCACAAGATCCAACTCAAACTTGCCGTCGCGGCAACGCGCGATGGGGGTAATGGTGTTGTGCGGCTCGCCGTCCGTCTCTGCATAGACGAAGGCGGCGGGATCGGAATAGGCGCGCCATGCGTGCAGGATCTTATCGGCCAGGGCGACAAGGCGCTCCTTCTCGGTACCGCGCAGACGGATAACTGACATCGGCCAACGGACGATGCCTGCCTCTACATCGCCAAAGCCGGCAAAGGTCAGCATCTTTTCATAGGGGGCCTTGGCCATAGCAAAGGTGTAACGGCCGCCCTGCATGTGGTCATGCGCGAGAATAGAGCCGCCAACGATGGGCAGATCGGCGTTCGAGCCGATGAAATAATGCGGGAACTGCTCTACAAAATTGAGGAGCTTGGCAAAGCTGCTGCGGTCGATCTTCATGGGCGTGTGAGAGCCGCTGAGGGCGATGCAGTGCTCATTATAATAGACATAGGGAGAATACTGGAGATACCAATCCGAGCCGGCCATCTTAAAGGGGATCATACGCAAATTCTGGCGGGCGGGATGACGCACGTTACCGGCATAGCCCTCATTCTCATGGCAGAGCAGGCACTTGGGGTAGCCGCTTTGGGGCATGAGCTTGGCGGCGGCAATGGCCTTGGGGTCCTTTTCGGGCTTGGAGAGGTTGATGGTAATATCGATCTCACCATACTCGCTGGGGGCCGTCCACTTTAAGTCCTTGGCTACACGGTATGTACGGATATAGTCGCAGTCGCGGCTAAGCTTGTAGAAATAGTTGGTCGCCTTTTCGGGGCTCTCGCGATACAGCTCGCGGAAGCGACGAATGACCTCACTCGGACGAGGGGTCAGCACACCCATGACAGCGGTATCAAACAGATCGCGGTAGACAACGCTGTCCTCCTCGATCAAGCCGGTTTTGACGGCATAATCATTGATCTTTTTCAGAATATCCTCCAGCGCGGCCGGCTCGACATCGACATCCTCATACTCGGAGATATGCAGCATCGCAAGGAGCGAGTTGGTGGCATAGGCGCGATCCTCTGTTTCGATCAGGCCGTTTGCAATGGCGTATTCTACCAGTTGTTTGATCGGTTTGTTCATGTTCTCCATCCTGTTTCTACCTTCTTACTTTAATTAATGCTATTATTATAGCATGTCTTTTGTCAATTGTCAAAGGAAAGTCAAATATTTATGAAAAATCATAGGTCTTAATTTCGGCAGGCGTAGGCACGGCGGCGGCAGCGCCCGGGCGCGTCACGGCTACAGCCGAGGCGCGAGCGGCAAGCTCCATGGCCTGCGGCACGGGCATGCCCGCGCTGACCGAGGCGAGGAAATAGCCGGTAAAGGTATCCCCTGCCCCCGTGGTATCCACGGCTTGTACGCGGTAGGCCTTTTGTGCAAAATCCCCCTCCTTGCCGCTGTACAGCGAGCCTTGACTGCCAAGCGTGAGCAGCACATCGGCATGCGGGTAGCGCACCCGCAGGGCGCGCAGGGCGGCATGCGGCGCACTCTCCCCACTCATGGCGGCGGCCTCTACCTCATTGAGGATGAAAAGGTCGATCGCGTCACACGGGAGCGCAAGCAGGCTTTCATCAAAGGGGGATGGGTTCAGCACCACGCGCATACCGCGTGCGTGTGCCTCGCGCACAAGAAAATCAATGCCGTTGATCTCGTTTTGCAGCAGGAGAGCATCCCCTGCCCCGAAGTGGGCAAGCGTTTCCCGCATATCTGCCTCGCGCTGGGCTTGGTTTGCCCCGCCAAACAGCAAAATGCAATTTTGCCCCGCAGGCACCACCTGAATGATGGCCCGCCCGGTAGGAGTATCCACACGGCGCACAAAGCGGCAATCCACACCGGCTGCCGTCAAAAAATCGGTCAAAAAGCTACCGTCCTCACCGATACAACCGGCGTGATACACCTCTGCCCCCGCGCGGCGCAGCGCCACAGACTGGTTCAGCCCCTTGCCGCCCGTATTGCGGGCAAAGGCGGTGGGAGCCAGCGTCTCCCCGCCTGTACAAAGTGGGGCACGGCGTAGGTTTCGTCAATATTCAGCGATCCGTAATTCAATATTTTCATATGTTATTCCTTTGTCAGGCGGTCAATGAGCTCATACATCAGCGCGTCACGACTGATGTGGTGCACATAGCGGCAAAGCGGCGCGTTTGCGCGGTGCTCATAAAGCCCGTCATAGGCAGGTAACGGCGTGGGAATGAGCTTGCTTTGCATAAAGCGCTCCCCATCATTAAACAACCAGGCAACGGCTGTCACGTCCCAAATGACGCGCGACCAAACGAGGTCGGAATTCTGCTGTGCCTTGATCACGGTTTTGGCCAGATAATCGGCAATGGGGGTGCGGCCGACAAGCCACTTCTCGAGCTCCGGCTTGGAGATGGCAAAGGCATCTACCACACCCATGCAGGGCAGCTGCACAAAGGGTACACCACAGCCCATGACCACACGCGCGGCGGCAATGTCCTGCACCATGTTGAATTCCTTGGTGTGCTCCCAGTTAAGCGAGTGTCCGCCAAGCCAGACGACCACGATGTTCTCTTTGATTTCCGGAGCGAGCAGGAGTGCCGAGGCCACGTTGGTGATCGCGCCGATGGCCACCACATAAAGCGGTTTTTCGGGCGAATACTGCTTGGCGCGGGCAACGAGATCCCGCACGGCGGGAGAGTCTACCACCTCGGTCTCGGAGGGCAGGTAGCGGTCAGAGCCGCGAAAAACAGGAACATCTTCACGCCCAAGGAGCGGCAACAGGCGAGCAAGCTCCTCGTAGCTTTTTTCCATGCCGTCGGCCGGGCCGCTTGAATTGCTGTTATAAAACGGGGCGGCATAAAGCGCCAACGGGCGAATACGCTCGGGCAGGCGGAGAAAGAGCGAGATGGCAAACTGATCGTCTACCTCGTTAAAGGCATCGGTATCCAGCACGGCATCGATCACGCCGCTGGGAACTTTTAAATTCTGTATACGCTGTACATCTGTCATGGTAGACTTCTCCTTTGTTTTGTGTTCATTTTATCACATGTTCCGGTAAAAAACAACCCACGGCGAAAAAATTTCGCCGTGGGACTTTTCTTTTATTCCAGTTCAAAGGCACCGGTATACAGCTGATAATATTTGCCGTGCTCGGCAATCAGCTTTTCGTGATCGCCGCGCTCAATAATGCGGCCCTGCTCCAGCACCATGATCACATCCGAATTGCGGACGGTGGAAAGACGGTGAGCAATGACGAAGACCGTACGACCGTGCATCAAGCTGTCCATGCCGCGTTGCACGATCGCCTCGGTACGCGTATCAATGGAGGAGGTCGCCTCATCCAAGATCATAACAGGCGGATCTGCCACCGCCGCACGGGCAATGGAAAGCAGCTGCCGCTGACCTTGGGAGAGATTGGCACCATTGGCTGTCAGGGCGGTTTGATACCCATCCGGCAGGCGGGTGATAAAATCGTGCGCGTTGGCGAGCTTGGCGGCCGCGATGCACTCCTCATCGGTGGCATCCAGCTTACCGTAGCGGATATTCTCCATCACCGTGCCGGTAAAGAGGTTGGTATCCTGCAAGACGATTCCAAGCGAGCGGCGCAAATCAGCCTTGCGGATCTTATTGATATTGATGCCGTCATAGCGGATCTTGCCGTCGGCAATATCATAGAAGCGGTTGATGAGATTGGTGATGGTGGTCTTGCCCGCGCCCGTCGCGCCGACAAAGGCAACCTTTTGTCCCGGCTCGGCATACAGCGTCACATCGTGCAACACGATCTTTTCGGGCACATAGCCAAAGTCCACCTTTACCATGCGCACATCACCCGTAAGCGGCGTGTAAGTCACGCTGCCATCCTCGTGCGGGTGTTTCCACGCCCAGTGGCCGGTACGCTCAGCGCATTCACTCACGCTGCCGTCCTCCGCCACACAGGCATTGACCAGTGTCACATAGCCATCGTCCGTCTCGGGCGTTTCATCCATCAGCTCAAACACACGCTCTGCCCCCGCCAATGCCATGACTACAAAGTTGATCTGCTGCGAGACCTGGCTGACATTGTTGACAAACTGCTTGGTCATACCAAGGAAGGTGACCACAATGGTGAGCATGGAAAGCTCGATGCCAAAGAGCGCGTGCAACGAAACGTCCGGTGCCTCAAACGCGATCAACAGCGCGCCGACAAAGGCGACCAACACGTAAAAGATGTTGCCGATGTTGCCCATAATGGGCATCAGCGTATTGGCAAAGATGTTGGCACGAGTAGCATCCGAGCAGAGTTGATTGTTCAGACGATCAAAATCTGCCTGGCTTGCCGCCTCGTGGCAGAAGACCTTCACGACCTTTTGACCGTTCATCATCTCCTCGATAAAGCCCTCCTCACGCCCAAGCGACTGCTGCTGGCGGACAAAGTACTTGGCCGAATTGCCCCCTACAAAGCGGGTAACAAACAGCATCAGCAGCACAGCGCAGAAGACGACCAGCGTCATCCACACGCTGAAGTAGAGCATGACAGCAACCAGCGCGATCAGTGTCAGCCCCGCCTGGAATACGGTGGGGATCGACTGGGAGATCAGCTGACGAATCGTATCAATATCGTTGGTGTAGTGGGACATGATGTCACCACGGTTGTGCGTATCAAAATAGCGAATGGGTAGGCTTTGCATCGAACCAAACATCCGCTGGCGCAGCTTGTTCAAAAATCCTTGTGTAATCACAGCGCCAAGACGTGTGCTGGTAAAGCTGGCCACAAGGCCAATGAGATAAACGCCGGCCATCAACGCAAGCGACTTTAAGATCGCGGGGGCAATGGCGGCATAGGCCTCCGGCCCCGGTATGCCCCCCTTGGCCATGGCCACGCCCTGCTCGATATAGGAAGCAATGGTCTGAATATACACGGCAGGCGCGACACCGACCAATGCCACCACGATAATGCAGGCAAGAACAACAAAAACTTCTTTTTTGTAATAGGTGAAGAGCAGGCTGATCAAGCGCGCAAGCGTTCCCTTTGCGTTCTTGGCGCGACGGCCGTCACCTCTCATACGTGGTGCTGCCATCAGTCATCACCTCCTGCTTTGGTCTGCGATTCATATACCTCACGGTAAATAGGACTCTTCTCCAGCAGCTAGGCATGCGTGCCGCAGGATTCGATCATACCGTTTTCCATGACCACAATGCGGTCTGCATCCTGCACCGAAGAGGTTCGCTGGGCGATGATGATCTTGGTCGTGCCCGGAATTTCCTCCCGCATGGCGCGGCGAATCAGCGCATCGGTATGGGTATCGACCGCCGAGGTCGAGTCGTCAAGAATCAAGATTTTCGGCTTTTTCAACAGCGCACGGGCAATGCACAGACGCTGCTTCTGCCCACCGGAGACATTGGAGCCGCCCTGCTCGATTTGGGTATCATACCCATCGGGGAAGGAACGGATAAACGCATCCGCCTGTGCCAGGCGGCAGGCGTGCACCAGCTCCTCATCGGTTGCGTCAGGGTCACCCCAACGCAAATTCTCCTTGATACTGCCCGAGAAAAGAACATTTTTCTGCAAAACAACGGCCACGGCATTGCGCAATGTTTGCAGGTCGTATTCGCGTACGTCATGCCCGCCAACACGCACGCATCCCTCAGTTGCGTCGTAAAGGCGAGAGATGAGATTGACAAGCGAGGTTTTCGAGGAGCCTGTGCCGCCGATAATGCCGATCGTCTCGCCCGAGGCGATGTGCAGATCAATGCCGGAAAGGGCGTTTTTCTCCGCTTTTTCGGAATACTTGAAGGAGACATTGTCAAACACGATCTCACCGTTTTCCACCGCGGTGATCGGATTTTCCGGATTCTGCAGCGTGCTCTCCTCAGAAAGAACCTCGGAGATACGGCGTGCCGATTCAGTTGCCATGGTGATCATGACAAAGACCATAGAAACCATCATCATGCTCATCATGATCTGCATCGAATAGGTCAACATGCTGGAAAGCGTACCAACGTGCATGGAGGTCTGCCCAAACTGCGAAATGACGATCTTGGAGCAGAAATAGGAAATAAGAATCAGCGCGGTATAAATGCAAAGCTGCATGATGGGATTGTTAAATGCCAGAATTTTTTCTGCACGGGTAAAGTCGGCGCATACGTCGTCAGAGGCGCGGTTGAACTTTTCCCTCTCGTAGTCTTCACGCACAAAGGATTTGACCACGCGCATGCCAACGATATTCTCCTGCACCGATTCGTTAAGCTTATCATATTTTTTGAACACATGACGAAAAAGGGGCATGACCTTGCCGATGATATAGAACAGCGCAAATCCCAGCACAGGCAAAATACCCGCAAAGATCCAAGCCAGGCTACCACCCAAACGGATAGACATGACAAAGGAAAAGATGAGCATAAACGGACAGCGGATGGCCGTGCGGATGATCATCATGTACGCGTTCTGCACGTTGGCCACGTCGGTGGTCAAGCGTGTAACAAGGCTGGAGGTGGAGAAACGGTCTATATTGGCAAAGGAATAGGTACCAATACGGGCAAACAGATCATGCCGCAGATTTTTGGCAAAGCCGCAGGCCGCCACCGAGCAGAAATAGCCGGCAAGAATGCCAAAGGTGAGCGACAGAAGTGCCATACCAAGCAGGATCAAGCCGTACTTCAGCACGGTGGGAATGCCCAAATTGTCCTCAATCGCCTTAATAAGGTCGGCGGTGAAGAACGGGATCAAGCACTCGGCCACAACCTCAAGCGAAACGATGATGGGGGCAAGAATCGAAGGGCGCTTATATTCCCGCACTGCGCCCATCAGTTTTTTTAACATCACATATCCTCCTTTTCTCTGTATTGGAGAAACATTTTATATTATAACAACTTTATAATTTATAGTCAAGTAACGCGCGGGGGGCAAACGGTGAATTTTTTGTAAAAACTTTCCTTTATAAAAGGTGGTTGACCTTTTTGCCAAAGCATGGTATAATAAACAGGTTGTGACTATAAAACGGAGGAACGGATATGATTACCGTAACAAACGTAAGCTTTCAATTTGGCGGGCAGCTGCTGTTTAAGGATGTAGACTTAATGTTTACCGAGGGCAACTGCTACGGCGTTATCGGCGCCAACGGTGCCGGCAAATCAACCTTTCTCAAGCTGCTGTGCCGTGAGCTGGAGCCCACGCACGGCGAGATCTCAATCCCTTCTACGGCACGCATGTCGGTCTTACGGCAGGATCACTTTGCCTTTGACGACTACACCGTGCAGGACACCGTGATTATGGGCAACCGCCACCTTTACGATGTGATGAAGGAAAAGGACGCTATCTACGAAAAGGAGGACTTTTCGGATGAGGATGGCATCCGCGCCTCGGAGCTAGAGGCGGAATTTGCCGAGCTTGGCGGCTGGGAGGCAGAATCGGAGGCCTCACGCCTGGTACAGGGGCTTGGCATTGAAGAAGAAAAAATGACATGGCTGATGGCCGATCTGCGCGAGAGCGAGAAGGTAAAGATCCTTTTGGCGCAGGCGCTGTTCGGCAACCCGGATATCATTTTGCTGGACGAGCCGACCAACGGTCTTGATCTGGAGGCGACCGAGTGGTTAGAGGACTTTCTCTCCGACTATTTCGGCACGGTGCTGGTCGTCTCGCACGACCGCCACTTCCTCAACAACGTGTGCACCGGCATTGTGGATATTGATTACAGCGGCATTAAAATGTACGTTGGTAACTATGAGTTCTGGTATGAATCCAGCCAGCTCATTCAGCGCATGATCAAGCAGCAGAACAAAAAGGCAGAGGAAAAGATTGCCGAGCTGCAGGCCTTTATTGCCCGTTTCTCGGCCAACAAATCGAAATCTCGCCAGGCAACCTCCCGCCGCAAGCTGCTGGACAAGCTGACCATTGAGGAGCTGCCTGCCTCCTCCCGCCGCTATCCCTTTATCGGCTTTGACATGGAGCGTGAGGCGGGCAAGGATATTCTCACCGTGAAGGAGCTTTCCTATATCGCGGGAGACCGTACCCTGCTCTCTGACGTTTCCTTTTCGCTTGCCAAGGGTGACAAGATCGCCTTCGTTGGTAACGAGCTGGCCATTACCGCCCTGTTCCGCATCCTGATGGAGGAGGAGCAGCCCACAGACGGCAGCTTTAAATGGGGCATCAGCACCAGCCAATCCTACTTCCCGCATGATAACACCGCCTATTTTGATGGGGTACAGCTCTCGATCCTTGACTGGATGCGCCAATACTCCAAGGATACGACCGAGACCTATCTGCGCGGCTTTCTTGGCCGCATGCTCTTCTCAGGCGACAGCATCTTCAAGCCGGTCAATGTCCTCTCGGGTGGTGAGAAGGTGCGCTGTATGTTCTCGCGCATGATGCTCTTCGGTTCTAACGTCCTGCTGCTTGACCGCCCGACCGACCACCTCGACCTGGAGTCGATCACGGCCGTCAACGAGGGGCTTTCCGCCTTCCATGGCAATATTCTCTTTACCTCGCACGACTACGAGATCGTCAACACCGTAGCCAACCGCATCATTGAGATCAAGCCGGACGGCAGCATCACCGACTACCAAGGCACCTATGAGGAATTTGTCGCCTTTAAGAAATCAAAAGGCGAGACCAATATCGCGCTGTAACAAGAAATCCGCCCCGACAAGGCTTGTCGGGGCGGTTTTCATTCATATACAATCTCTTTTCTGTTAACAACAATATGATGATTTTCTTTATTCCATATCACGCGCCATTGCTCGTTATCCTCCACATAATGCGGCAAGCCGTTTGACACATATAACTGAATACAGATGTCATTTTCCAAATATAGCAGCAAATCAGCAGTTGCTGTCCATTCTATTTCCCTTACCATATGGTGGATAATACAAGCCTTGTATTTTTTCAAATGATACCATTCGTCGTTGTTCTCTGCCGTCTCACCATCCCAATTCTGATAATCTAACGTTGTCAGCAGAACAGCATTCCCTTTCACAATCCTTGTAAAGCATTGTGCGTGAATGGCGCAGTCGCCAAAATCAAAAACCAACATCTCGCACATAAGATGAATATCTTGAAGTGTTCTTCCCTTTAACTGCTCCATAGCCTCTTTAACATTCAGCATAAGATGCTCCTTTCAATATTGCAAGCCTGATCATTCAGAATACAGTTGATCATAATACCAGCAAAGCGGATTTTCGTAAATGTATTTCAAGTGCTCCTCATAATCTTCACGGTTTCTTATAATATGATCATAAGAAC
>JAFTQX010000033.1 GCA_017462545.1 Clostridia bacterium | reverse complement strand
TCGGTCAGCAGAGTGGTGTACCTTCCGCGACGGTGCTGTTTGATGTAATCAAGGTGCATCCGTCCATACTTGCCGATCTGATAGTCGGTCTGTTCGGGAAGGGCTACGTTAGGAATAAGGTGTCCGTTTTCTTCGTGATAAGTCCCACCAAGGGTTTCATACAATGTTTTCATTACAGTATCTCCATTCAAATTAATATTTGCGATATACTGTATCGATTGTCTTTACCACTATTTTTTGAAACCTTCGTTATGGGACATCAAGAGAAGCTAGCGCACGAAAAACGCATAGCCCCAATTGTCGCCAAACAAAATTCAATTCACTTATCCATGAGTACGCAAAATACGACAAAGAACATGTGAAAAAAGAGCATATGCATTTTTACCGTAAAGTAAAAAACACATGTCCTTTGTCCTACGTACAAAAAAGTACCGCATGGCACGATTATTGAATTTTGTTTGGCAATTGTATTCTATCATAAAAGAGAAGGTGTGTCAAGCATCTATGAGAAAAAACTTATTATGTAAATCATACCAAAACAAGCCGTGCTCCTTGGGGGCACGGCTCATTACACTTGTTTTGTTACTCGTCCAGCAGGCGGATGGCAGCAGCCACATCGGCCATCTGCTCAACGGTTTTGACCCCTGTCAGCGGGATGACCGTAAACGGCGCGCGGGCTGTTGCTACCAGCGTAGCCGTCTGCATACTGCAGCCGTGCTCCTCGCAAAAGGCCGCAAGGTCGGCAAAAGTCTTGGTGTTTTCTTCATTTTCGTAGGCGGCGCGAAGCGCGGGGGAAATCTCCTTTCCGGCGGCTATTTTGGCAAAATAGCCGCGCGCCGTTGCCTGAAAGGGCACCAGCGGCATACCGCTTGCCGCATGATAGGCAAGTTCCTCGTCATCTACTGCTACAATGGTCGGGTCTGGGTTGGTGTTATACCCTCTATTCAGGCGGACGATGCTGTACTGATTCGAGACAGCCGAAAAGCCGCAGAGACCATGCGCAGCGGCATAAGCATCCGCCGCTTGCAGACGACTCGTGCAATAGTTGGATGCGCCGTAATAGCGGATCTTCCCTGCTCGCACGAGAGCCTCCATCGTTTCGACAATCTCGCCGATCTCGCGGCCAGGATCATCCCGATGCAGCCAGTAAAAGTCGATATGATCAACGCCAAGCACGCGCAGGCTGGCATCCAGATCGCTCTCAATTTCCTCGCGTGAAAGGCGCATCACGGTAGGGGTCTCCTTGGCATAATGCGCCCCCTTGGTTGCCACGATCACGTTTTGGGGCTTTGCACGGCGCAGCCACTTGCCAAGCACCGCCTCGCTTTCCCCGCCCGCGTAAATGCGCGCACTATCAATCAGATTGCCGCCGGCAGCCACGTACGCGTCCAAAATCGAAAAGGAGGTCGCCTCATCCAAGGCCCCACCAAAGGATGCCGCGCCAAGACCAACACTGCTGATCTGCAAATCGGTTTTCCCCAAACGTTTCATAGGTTCTCCTCGCACGGTTTTTTCCTAATTATAACAGCCAAAACGAGAAAAAGCAAGGCATAGGCAAAAATCTCGCAACACAAAAAGATTTTTTCAAAAACTTTCAAAAAGGGATTGACAAATTCGACACATTCGTGTATAATATAGAAGTCGCAGGGAAAACCCAGCGGCAATATGCGGGCGTGGCGGAATTGGCAGACGCGTAAGATTCAGGTTCTTATGGTCGCAAGGCTGTGCAGGTTCAAGTCCTGTTGCCCGCACCAAACAGTAGAAATCCGAACCCAAAGCCGGTAGGCGAAGGGTTCGGATTTCTTTTTGCGTTCGGTGATATGTGATGCTGACTTGCTGTTGTTGGCATCACGCCCGAGCACCGCCCAAGTAAATATCCTTGATAGTTGATGCCAAACGAAAACGAATTGTAAGAAAGGATATTTACGATGAAAAACGAAATTACTT
>JAFTQX010000032.1 GCA_017462545.1 Clostridia bacterium | reverse complement strand
TACCGACGTTACCGGCGTAATCAACCTGCCTGCAGATGTTGAGATGTGCCGCCCCGGCGATAACGTTAAGATGACCGTTGAACTGATCACCCCCATCGCTTGAGAGAAGACCCTTCGTTTCGCAATCCGTGAGGGTGGTAGAACTGTTGGTTCCGGCGTTGTTGTTGAGATTCTCGAGTAATTTCAATTTCGCCTAAAAAATGCCGTGTGCCTTGCGCACACGGCATTTTTCAAAAACATATGCTATATCAAAAAGATCTTTGGGGTTTGGTGAAATTCCATACCGGTGGTAAAGTCCACGAACGCGCAAGCGCCGAACGGGTGCAATTCCCGTACCGACGGTGGCACAATGTGCCGAAAGTCCGGAAGAGAAAAGATCGGAGAAGAAAAAGCCCCCTGTATCTTTGGGGGCTTTTTCTGCCTTCCTTCTCCCAAAAGGAATGAAAGGAAAACTGATGAAAACCAATACAAAAAGCTCGTTGCTCTATATCACCAAAATCGGCGTTTTATCTGCCATGGCCACGGTGTTGATGCTGTTTGAATTCCCGTTGCCGATCGCTCCCTCGTTTTATGAATTGGATTTCAGCGAGGTGGCTGTCCTCATCGGCAGCTTTTCTCTTGGCCCTTTGGCAGGTGTCTTGATCGAGTTTATTAAAATTGTAATCAATTTGCTGATTAACGGAACCGATACGTTTTTTGTTGGTGAGCTTGCCAATTTCTTGATGGGATGCTCCTTTGCTTTTCCCGCTGCTCTGATCTACTGCCGCAAAAAAACGCTTAAACGCGCTTTTATCGGCATGGGCATCGGTACACTGTCTCTCGTTTTTGTCGGCGCGCTCTGCAACTATTTCCTGATGATTCCGGCCTATGTTTACTTGGCTGGTTTTTCGATGGATGCTATTATCGGCATGGGCGCCGCCATTAACCCTGCTATTAAGGACCTTGTTTCGCTTATCATCATCGCCGTCGTGCCGTTTAATTTGATAAAGGGCGTGCTTTGCTCGCTGCTGACAGCCTTGCTTTATAAGCGCGTCTCTCCCGTCTTGCATAAATAAAACTGCCGGTGCCCGTTTTCGATAGTAAACAGGTTCCGCGCGGTCATACAGAAAAGAAAAAAGTAGGCTTGGTCAATGTGATCAAGCCTACTTTTGTCTGTACGGTAACAAAAACTTTCCCAAAGTTTTTGAAGGTGTGGAAACTTTTTTCAAAAAGCTTCCACATGCTCCCGTTCTCTCATCCCAGTCCTGCCGTCAACCTGATCAGCAGATCAATGTCATCCGGCTGTACGGCCGCTTCGTTTGCCGCGCGATTACGGCGAATCTCGCCGCACCGATCACACTTGTGGATAATGATGTACCCCTTTTTGGGATCTGTCTCTACGCGAATAGGGCGGAGAATGCCGCCGCAATCGTTCTGCCGATCTCCCGGATTGATATCCACATGCAGAGAGCACAGGCACCGCGGACAATGATTGCGTGAACTGTAGCCAAGCGGCTGTACGGCAAATCCGCAGTTTTTGCAAATAAATCCATCGTCATTTTTTTGAAACCGCTTGTTTTCCATCGGTTGCTCTCCTTATATTTTTTCGATTCTTGTGCATACTGAAGGGGAAGGGAGGAAATGTTCTTGAAAAAAGTTCGTTTTTTGATCTTGTGCTTGGCGGGCATCCTCATACTCTCGGCTCCCGCCTTACAGGTAACCGCGCTTTCTGTGCAGGAAACGCATATACTAGATAGCCTTTTACCGGATCACCAGCCGCGCGCCGCCGGTGGTGGCAGCACAACTACCGCACCTGACCCGGCAGATGGTATGCCGTTTCTCCCCGGTGACGAGGAGAATGACCTCTCTGATAGAGCGGAACGGGGCGGTCAAGAGGAAAATCGGGATGCGGCGCGTGAGGCAGCCCCCACACCCGGTGGCGAGAAGCTCTCGATCGGTATGGCCGTGCTGGTGGTTGGCCTTGCTGCCATTTCGGTCGTGCTGGCAGTATTTTATGTCTTTCGGGGAAAGCATCGGCACGGCCGCGAATGATTACTTTCCCACACAAAACCGTTTGAAAATATCGGCAATGATCTCTTCGTTGACGGCGCGTCCGTCAAGATCGGCCAAGGCGCCAAGAGCCAGCTCCAGGTCACTTGCGGCCGCATCGGCGGGCATGCCACCACGAAAGGCATCCAACGAAATGCGCAGATGCTCCCCGGCGCGGGTAAGCGCGGCGTATTGACGGGCAGAAGAAACAATTGCCTCCTCACCCACGCGCAGCGTTTCGTCGGTAAAGAGCTTTTCTATCAAAGCGGTCAGCTTGTCTATGCCGTCTCCCGTCTTGGCGGAAAGCGGTATGACGTGCGCAAAGGCCGCAAAGGCCGCTTCGTCAATGGCACGCGGCAGGTCTGCCTTGTTGAGTAATACCACAACTGTTTGGGGGCATTCGGCAAGCTCGCGCAGCAGGGCGTTATCCCCGGAAGACAGCGGGCGCGAGGCGTCAAACACCGCCAGCAGCAGCTCACCATCAGCCATGCGGCTTCGGCTGCGCGATACACCAATCTGTTCGACCGGGTCGCTTGTCTCGCGCAGACCGGCTGTGTCGGACAGGCGCAGCATAACGCTACCCAGCGGCACAGAGGTGGAGAGTACATCACGCGTGGTGCCGGCATAGTCGGTCACAATGGCCAGGTCCTCACCTGCCAGACGGTTGTACAGCGCACTCTTGCCTACGTTGGGGGAGCCACAAAGCACGGTAGGAATGCCCTCGTTAATGGCACGCCCCGTGCGATAGGTCGCTTGTAATCCCTGTATCTTGCTTTCTGCTGCTAAAAGGCTGGTGATGATCTCTTCATCGGTCAGATCGGCCAGATCCTCGTCCGGGTAGTCGATCTTGGCGTAGAGCGAGCTCATGAGCGATAAAAGTCCGTCGTGCAACGCAGAAAGCTCTTTCGCCAATTGCGTGCGTGCGGCAGATGCCGAAAGACGGATCTGCGCTGTGCTGCCTGCCTCAAGCAGGCAACCAATGGCCTCTGCCTCGGTGAGCGAGAGGCGGCCGGAGAGCAACGCGCGGCGGGTAAATTCCCCCGGTCCGGCCTGCTCTGCGCCTGCTGCAAACAGGGCAGAGAGTACGGTTTTGGTCAGCAAAATGCCGCCGTGGCAGCAGATTTCCACCGTATCTTCGCCTGTATAAGAATGCGGCGCGTAAAAAACGGTAACGAGAACATCGTCAATCGGTGCTCCCTCAAAGATGACATCACCATATGCTGCATACCGTGCAGGCAGCGCAGAAAGCGGCTTGCCGCTGCGCAACGTCACGCAGCGAGATACGATATTGACCGCCTCCGCTCCCGAAACCCGGATAAGCGCGACCCCACCCTTGCCGGGTGGGGTCGAAATGGCGGCAACGGTTGTGCCTATTTGATTCATATCAGTCCTCGGTCTTTTCAGCGGCCGGCTTCTTGTCGGTCAGGTAGATCACGACCTTGCGGTTGTTTTCCGAGCCGATGGAGTTGGTGGAAACACCGGCAATGCCCTGTACCTCAGAGTGAATGATGCGACGCTCGTAAGCATTCATTGGCTCCAGCATCACATTGCGCTTGTTGCGCAGCGCCTTGGCTGCCATGCGGCGGGCAAGAGCACGCAGCGTTTCTTCTCTCTTGGCACGGTAGCTGCCAATATCCACGGTTACATGGTCGTGCAGACGCTCGCCGTTGATGTTCTTCTTGGAGCAAGCAAGGTTAGAAAGATACTGAAGGGCATCCAGCGTTTCACCATGGTGACCGATCAGCATGCCGGCATCCTCGCCGTCGATGCAGATGCGTCTGCCGCCCTCATCCTGACGATAGAGGGTAGCGGTGGCGTTGATGCCAAGGTTTGAGAGCAGACGGTTCACAAAATCAAAGGAACGGTCTTCGCCCTCGGCGGCCTCAATCTTGGTTAGCACGATCTCGCTGTCAGGCTTCATCGCCTCACGCGGAGCGGCCGGCTCGGTCGGGAGTACCATCTCCTCGGCCTTTTTCTGATGCTTTCTCTCGTGGCGGGCAGGAGCCTCGTCCGGCAGCTCAACCGTTGCCTTTACCTTGGCAGGCTGGGCACCAATGCCGAGAAAGCCCTTCTTGGGAAATTCGAGAACCTCATATACGATGTTATCAGCAGCAGATGCGCCAAGCAACTCGGCGGCGTTTGCCTGTGCCTCCTGCACATCCTTGCCGATTGCGATTACTTCTCTTTTCACGATAGATAATCCTTTCTAAAGTCGTGTTATTTTTCGTTTTTCTTCTGCGGGGCTGCTTCAATACCGCTTTTCTTGGCCGTATCGTGCTTCTTCTGCTGCGAGGGCGGCAGAGGTGCGGATTCATAATCCTCATCATCAATATGATGGCGAGAGCGGATCTTGGCCTGCTGAGCGGCTGCTTGACGGCTAATGGCCTTAGAGGCCTTCATTTCCTTTTCGTACTGGCGAATTTCTTCTTCCGTAAAGGTGGGCAACGGCATCAGCTTGGCAAGCATGACGGTCTGAAGCATCGAGAAGACGTAGCCAACCAGCCAGTAAAAACCAACAGCGCCGGGAACCATGAAGGTAAAGACGGCACTCATGATCGGCATGGAAAACTCCATGATCTTGTTAGAGGCGGCTGCATCGGCCGATGCGGCTGCGGTCGGTGCGGGATTGAGCTTGCGCGTCAGCTTCATAGAGCCGTAGGCAAGTGCAAAGGTCAATACGGGGATCAAGAGCAGCGGCCAGTTCGCCCAGTTGCCAAGAGACGGTGCTTGACCCATATCGAACAAGCCAAAGAAGGACAGATCGGGGAACGGGGAATGAATCTGTTCAGCGATATCTGTCGGGAAGGAATAGCCCGGGGTCTCCTTGATGATGCTGATCATGCGGATCTGGTCTTCCATTAAACTATCGAAGTTCAATCCGGGATACTTGTTGGCGAAGGCGTTGGCAAGAGCATCTTTCATGCCGGTGATGGTTGGGCCCTCAAGCCTCATCAAATAACTCAACGGCTTACGTACGATCTGGTAAATACCCATAATAACCGGCAGCTGCAGCAGCATAGGCAGACAGCCTGCAAAGGGAGAGTAGCCCTCCTTTTGCTGGAACTCCATGATCTCCTGCTGCATCTTCTGACGCGATTCGGGATCGGTACGCCCCTCATACTTCTTTTCGATGATGGCAATGCGCGGGCGCAGCTTGGCACCCTTGATCTGCAGTTTTTGCTGGTGGATGGACAGGGGGAGAAACAGTATCCGCACAAGCAGGGCAAACAGGATCAGCGATACAACGTAGCTGCCTGTAAACGAGTAGAACCACTGCATCGGATACTGGAATATTGATGCGATCCAATCAAACATAATTTACATCCATTTCAATTGTTGTCTTCGTTTCCCGTTTTCATGTTGGTAATCGGCACACGCTTGACCTTGCGTTTCCTTTCGGGCACCGGGTCATGTCCCGGGCGGCAAAAGGGATTGCAGCGTAAAAGGCGCCATACGGTCAATGCCGTGCCGACAAAAAAGCCACGTTTTTCATATGCCTCTAAAGCATAGGCAGAACAGGTTGGGGTAAACCTGCAACATTTCGGTTTGATGGGGGAAACGTATCGGCGGTAGAGCCGAATGAAAAACATACAAACATGCTTCATGATACAAGCATGTTCAGCTTGCCAAGCGCATAGCGTATATCGGCGGCAAGCGCGGTCGACTTCATTTCTGTTGCGTGCTCACGCGCAGCAATGACGACCAAAAACCCCGTTTTGATGCGGCACTCCTGTGCCACCTGGCGATAGGCCTCCCGCAAAACGCGTTTGGTGCGGTTGCGTACAACGGCACCGCCCAGCTTTTTGGTTACGGTCAGCCCGATCCGATTGACACGGATCTTTTGCGGATGCGCGCGACGCAACCGCTCGGCCATATAGTCCGGCAGGACGTATACGGCAAGATTGCGGGTCACAGCCCGCTTGCCCTTGGAATATGCTTTGGCATACAGATGATTTTCACAGATTGCTCTGAATTTCAATCTCTTTCACCTGCCTCGAACCTGAATAAAGCAAAACCCCGATAAAGTCGCAACGCGTGATTTATCGGGAGTTTTGGTATTGTCACTTCACGTTGTGACGTTTGGAATGTCAAATCAATCCCTTGCAAGAGGGCGATCAATAGGTGAGCTGAACTCTTCCCTTAGCGCGTCTTCTCTTGAGAACCTTGCGGCCGTTAGCGGTAGCCATTCTCTTGCGGAAGCCGTGCTCCTTTTTTCTCTGGCGCTTCTTAGGCTGATATGTTCTTACCATAGCAGAGATCCCTCCTTTGTTTTTATCGTAAGCTGAAATTGTTGCCGCGGGGTAACCCGCGCCTTGTGCAGCATATTCCCAATAAGGCACATGATATTATACCAAGTTTTTCGCCATTTGTCAATAGAAAAACGAAAAAAAACAGTCCCACGGTGAAAAAATCCACCGTGGGATGAAATTTAATAGTAGCGGCTGCGGTAACGCCGTGTCAGCGCATAGAGAACAGCCCATGCAATCAGCAGCAGTACAATCACGCCCGAGAGCACATAGATCTCTGTGCAGGGCGCGCTTGTCAGCTTCAGAGCTTCCCATCGGCCGTTGGCGTATACCAGCGTGTCGTTATCTAAATTTTCATAAATATAGGTCACAAAGTCTTCATTGACATCGGTGAACATGTCGATCGTCGGCTGCTGCCCCGGATAGTCGGTAGGGTCATAATCCTCCCCGGCCTCCTCGCGCCAAGCAGCGTACTCCTCTACCATGGCAAGCAGTGCCTCGTGGTCGCTCTCGGGATAGAGGATCGAAAGTGCCTCGGCACCATAACCATCCTCGTCGTCGGCCATGTCAGCCAGATAATCGAGGTTCATGGTCACCTTCATGTTCGGCCAGGAATAGCCGACCCACTCGGCATTGGCAATGATGGCATCCAGCGTCTCACCATCCTCACCGCCAAGGATGAAGTTGATATACCGCTGTGCCTCGATCGGGTTCTTTGCCGATTTCGGCACGCACATGGCATCGTAGAAGAAGTTGGTGCCCTCCTTCGGATAGGCAAAGGACAGGTTTTCATTGACGTCTACCATGGTGAAGTAGTCACCTGCGTAGTAGGGGGCGAGCAGCGCTGCGCCGCTTTCCATCTTGTTATAGATCTCGTCCATAACATAGGCCTGCAGGCTGTCCTTCTGCGCCTCCAGCAGCAGATATGCCTTGTCCCAGCGGGATGTGTCGCTGGTATTGACATACAGATCCTGCGTGCCGGGCTTTTCGTCGTTTTTCAGTGCGGTTTCATAATTGAGGATGAACTGCGCAATGCCAAAGGCATCACGGCTGTTGTTGAAGGTCAGGATCTTATCGGTCAGATCGGTGCCATCCGGGATTTCATTCCACAGCACACGCCAGCTCATGTCTCCGTTTTCGTCACGAAGCGATTCATCCAGCGCACCATCGTAAATGAGGCCGAGGTAGCCATAGGTGTAGGGAACGCAGTAGGGCTTGGTGGCCATCTCTTGAAAACGGGGGTCGATCGTTTCCTCGTACGCGGTAATGATGCTAAAATCCAGCGGCATCAGCATCTCTTCCTTGATTAACCGCTCGATCATGTATTCGGACGGGATGATCAGATCGATCTTGGAGGAGCCGTTGCGCAGCTTGGCGTACATTTCTTCATTGGAGGAGAAAACCGAGTAAACGACCTCAATCCGCTCGCCGTAGGTCTCTTCATACCATGCTTCAAATTCATGATTGAGGTGCACCTCGTCCTCGCCGCTTTCCAGGGTCATGTATTCGCCCCAGTTGTAAACGTACAGCTTTTTGACAGGCTCTACAAGGGCGCAGGAGGTGAGCACACCGGGCAGGGTAGCCAGCATGAGCAGCAGAAGAAGGCAGGATAACGCTTTTTTCATCATTTGCGCCCTCCTTCCGTCTTGCGGCGCGCCTGACGGCGCATAGCATTTGCGCGCTGCTGCTCCTTCTTTTCAGCATGGCTTTGCAGCAGATTGGAGAGGATCAGCATTAGCAGCACACCCGCAAAGAGCAGGGTGGAGAGCGAGTAGATATCCGGGGTGACGGTACGCTTGGTCATGCCGAAGATGTAGATCGGCAGCGTCTGAAAATCACCGTCGGTGTTGAAATAACTGATAACAAAGTCGTCAAGTGACAGGGTAATGGCCATTACAAAGCCGGAAAGAACGCCCGGCAGAATGGCGGGCAGCTCGACCTTAAAGAAGGATTGCAGCGGCGTGCAGCCAAGATCCAGCGCAGCCTCCGGCAGGTAGCGATCCATTTGACGAATCTTCGGAACGACAGAAAGGATCACATAGGGGAGGTTAAAGGTGACATGGGCGATCAGCACCGTCCAAAACCCGAAAATGCTCTCCATGTTAAACAGCTTCATCGCGAAGGCGAAGAGAAGCGCCATCGAAATACCGGTTACGATATCGGGGTTCATCATCGGCATATTGGAGATGGTATTGACGGTGGATTTCAGCCAGCGTGTGCGCATTTTTTCAATGCCTACGGCGGCAGCCGTGCCGATGACGGTGGCAATCAGCGAGGAGAGCAGGGCAAGGATGAGCGTGTTATAAAGCACATCCAGCACCTCTTCACTCTGAAACAGCTCCTCATACCACTTCAGCGAAAAGCCTGTGAAATTGGAAAGGCTGTTTGCCTCGTTGAAGGAAAAGAGCACCATGATGATCAGCGGGGCGTAGAGGAACAGAAAGATCAGAGCCATGTAAACACGGGAGAGTATCTTCATACCAATACACCTCCGTCCTCTTCGCCAAAGCGATTCATCACCGCCAGGCAAATGATGATCAGCACCATCAGCACCAGCGAAAGGGTGGCACCCATGTGATAATCATAGTTGGACATAAACTGCCGCTCGATCGTATCACCGATCATCTCAAAGCGGCCGTTGCCCATCTTTTGCGAGATGTAAAAGGTACTAACAGAGGGGACAAACACCATCGTGATGCCCGAAATGATGCCCGAGACCGAGAGCGGGAAAACCACGCGCAGCATCGTTTGGCGGCCGTTGCAGCCGAGGTCGGCTGCTGCCTCCAGATAGCGCGGGTCGATCTTGCTCATCACGGTGTAGATCGGCATGATCATATAGGGCAGGAAGTTGTAAACCATGCCCAGCACCACCGCTGCGCCGTTGCCAAGCAGCTTGGCGTTCGGCAGTCCCAGCGTGGTCAGCAGGTTGTTAATAAGGCCATTCGTTTCCAAAATGTTCATCCACGAATAGGTGCGGATCAGCAGGTTCATCCACATGGGCAGCATCACCAGCATAATCAGCATACGCTGCGAGGAGACCTTGCACTTGGAAAGAAAATAGGCAAGCGGATAGGCGAGCAACAGGCAGATCGCCGTTGCCACAATCGCAAAGCAGATCGAGCGGAAGAAGACGGGCAGATAGTTTTCACCCGCCAACGCTGTGATGTTGGACCAGGAAAATTGGAAATTTCCGTTGGCGTCCTCTGTCGTCAGCGCGTAGTACAAAACAAAAATCAAGGGTGCGACGATGAACAGCGCACTCCACACCATGTGGGGGTATGCCGCCGCCGTACGCAAAAATGACCGTTTTTTGTTCATCTTTTCTTTTTGTATCACCATGCCCCGCGCAGGGGCTTCCTTCATCCTGATTATTCTTCTTCTGTTGCGTCGGGGTTGGAGATATCATCCATCTCGTCGCTGAAGGAGCTGTAGTCACCAAACTGACCGGAAAATTCGGATTTGTTCATAACGTGAATGGCATCCGGCTCAATATACAGACCAATCTGGGCATCGGGTGCTACATAGTCGGTGGTCTGAATCATCCACTTGAAACCGCCGATATCCACAATGATCTCATAATGCACGCCCTTGAAGGTGACAGAGGAGACCGTGCCGCGCAGCATGCCCTCCTCAGGCTTGACGACATCTACGTCCTCGGGGCGTACGACAACATCCACCGGCTGATTCTTTTCAAAGCCGCCGTCAAGACAGGTGAAGGTTTGGCCGGAGATGGAGACGAGCTTGTCCTCCAGCATCACGCCTTCTAAGATGTTACTCTCACCAATAAAGTCGGCAACAAAGGCGTTGATAGGCTCGTTGTAAATGTCGGTGGGAGAGCCGATCTGCTGGATCACGCCGTTTTGCATGACCACAACGGTATCCGACATCGAAAGAGCCTCCTCCTGGTCGTGGGTGACGTAGATAAAGGTGATGCCGGTTTGTGTTTGTATTTTTTTCAGCTCGTTCTGCATGTCCTTGCGCAGCTTCAGGTCCAGGGCGCCAAGCGGCTCATCCAAAAGCAGGACGCGCGGCTTGTTGATCAGCGCACGCGCGATCGCAACGCGCTGCTGCTGACCGCCCGAGAGCAGATTGACATTTTTGCGCTCAAAGCCCGAAAGGGCAACCAGCTCCAGCATTTCCTTCACGCGGCGAGAGATCTCTGCCTCCGGCAGGCGGGCCAGCCGCAATGCAAAGGCAATGTTCTCATACACGTTCAGATGCGGGAACAGGGCGTATTTCTGGAACACGGTATTGACATGACGCTTGTAGGGCGGCAGGTCGTTGATGCGTGCGCCGTCAAAGATCACATCCCCCTCGTCCGGTGTCACAAAGCCGCCAATGATGCGCAGCGTTGTGGTTTTTCCGCAGCCGGAGGGGCCGAGCAGGGTGACAAATTCGTGGTCGTGGATGTCCAGATCAATGTGGTTGAGGACAGTCTCGCCGTCATAGGATTTGGAGATCCCCTTCAGTTCAATCAGTTTGTTCATTTCTTTTGTGTTATCGCGCTCCTTTCTGCTGCTGAAAACGACTATTTTCAGCAATTACATGCATTATAGCAAATAATGAAGAAAAATGCAATATATTTTGAAAATATTTTAATAATTGTGATTAGCCGCCGTGAGGCAAAGGAACCTCCCGTTTTCTTCCCAAATCCTCGCTTTTCCTCCAAAATGCTCAAAAATCCTCTTGTTGGCTACAGATGACGTCCTTCGCTCCACAGAAGAAACATTGCCAGCAAAAACGGATAGGGGCCGGCACCTGCCGCAAATGTGAGGAATAAGGCAAAAAAATAGAAAAAAATTGCCCCTGCCAACGCGATGGCGGTGCATACGGCTCGCGCGATTCGCAAAGGGCAGGTGAGCGTGAGGGCGGCAGAGAGCATCCTGCCTCCGTCAAAGCCGGAGAGCGGGAGCAGATTGAACAGCGCGGTAAAGAGATTGAGCGCGAAAAAGCAAAAGCTGGCATCACTCGCCACGCCCGCACGCAGCGCAGGGATCAGCGCAAGACAGGCTACCAGATTAAACAGCGGTCCTGCTGCGCAAATCATCAGCTCATGCCCGGGGGATAGCGTATCCCCCGTCGGGGTCAGCAGCAGCCCAAATTGCCGCCCCGCAAAGCGGGGCAGCGGCTCACCGCAGGCAATAAAGGCAAAAAGGTGCCCCGTTTCATGCAGGGCGGTGGCTGCCAGCATAAACAGGGCGTAGGCGGGGGGCTCGGTCAATAGAATAAAGACCAACCAAAATGCCGGCCACAGGGATGGCAGCATTCCGGCAAGCGCACGCCGAAGCAGATAACGGTTCATCCTTGCTTCTCCCGGATGTAGGCCTCTGCTGCCTCGCGGATACGTTCTTCCTCGCTCGGCTTGCCCATTGTCTCAATGGCCTCGTCGGACGAAAGACCAAGGAAGACGGCCACAGCCTCGTTTTCCTCCACAAAGCCGCGCAGTGCCAGTACAGCATCCGGCAATTCGCCCGTTAAACTCCCCTCGCCGACGGCTGCAAAATAGCCGTAAGCACCCAGCGCCAGAAAAAACACACCCACCAGCAGCGCCGCCAGCAGGAGCAACGCGGTTGCGTTGCTTGTTTGCTGCCGCATATCTACGGGGAACTCCCATTTATTACGCTCCATACCATGCCTCCTTTTTGCATCAATGTATGCACGGAAAGGCTGTTTTATGAAAAAAGACAGGAAGGTGCTGCCTTCCTGTCTTTTTTCAAAATACAATTTCAGAGCGGGATGCGATGGTCATTTTCGCACCGCTGCGCAGCTCCACCGTCAGGCAGGCGTGATCGTCAATACCAATCACTCTGCCGCGGATATAGGTGTCTCCCACCAGGACCTTCACGCGTTTGCCGATGATCATCGAGCGCAGGCGGTACTCCTCCATAAAGCTCCGATCAATCTTTAAACGATCGTAGATCGAGAAAAACTCCAGCGCGATGGCATCACTCAAGCGAGAGGGCAGCTCACGCAGCTCGCCGTTGAACACACGGCGGATCACATCTCCCAGCTTTGGTGGGAAATGGTTGCTTGATAGGCAAAGCGACATGCCGATGACCGCATACTCCAGTTGCCCCTCGGGGGAGAGGCGGGTAGAGGAGACCATGGAACAGAGCTTATCCTCCCCATGGAAAAGATCGTTTACCCAACGAATGCGGATGCGGCTTTCAGACAGCTTTTCAATAGCGCGGGCTACCGCTACCGCTGCCACTACGGGTAAAATCCCTGCCTCTTGAACGGGTAGGGCAGGGCGCGTGAGGATAGAAAGGAACATACCCGGGCCATCGCAATCGTCAAGCGGGCATGCAGGCAGCTCGCTGAACAGGATATACCCTTCTTCTTTTCCGTTCTGCGCCAGCTCTGACAGCGGGGCGTTGCCGGCAATCGGCGTTTCGCTTTCTTCTACAATGATCATTCTGCCGCTTTCGCAGCTTAGCACGCTTTTTTTGCCGGTGCTGCTTTTTCGTTCTTCCATTCGTCTCCCTCCTTTCCCCTTACAGTATTTACACGAAACGGGTGCCTCTGACACCCGTTTCACAAAAATTCGAAATTAATACGCCTTGCCCCAAACGACCATGTGCTTGGCAGGCTTGCCGCAGCAAACACAAACGTCAGAGAGCTTTTCCTCGGTCAGCGGAATACAACGGCTGCCTACGCCGGTCTTCTCCTTAACCTCGTCCTCGCAAGCCTCCTCACCACACCACATGGCCTTGACCAAGCCGTCACCGTTTGCTTCCAGCTTGGCAATGATCTCGTCCATCGTCTTGCAGATGTAGGTGCGCTTTTCGCGGTTGGCAAGCGCCTTTTCGTAAATACCGCGGCGTACCTCCTCCAGCTTGTCGGCAACGGCTGCTGCGATGTTATCCAGCGAGTGGAAGGTCTTTTCGCGGTTGTGGCGGGTAACCAGCACACAAGAGTTGTTCTCAATATCGCGCGGGCCAACCTCCAAACGTACCGGCACGCCCTTCATCTCATACTCGGCAAACTTCCAGCCGGGGCTGTTATCGCTGTCGTCTACCTTCACACGCAGGCCAGCAGCCTTCAGCGCGTCGGCAATCTCGGCGGCCTTCGCCAGCACGCCTTCCTTATGCTGCTGTACAGGAATGATGACAACCTGAACAGGGGCAACTGCAGGCGGCAGCACAAGACCGTTGTCGTCACCGTGTGTCATAATAATACCGCCGATCATACGGGTGGTAACACCCCAAGAGGTCTGGTGAGGATAGCAGACCTTGTTCTCTTTGTCAGTGTAGGTGATATCAAAGGCGCGCGCAAAGCCGTCGCCAAAGTAGTGCGAGGTGCCTGCCTGCAGGGCCTTGCCGTCGTGCATCAGTGCCTCAATGGCATAGGTGTCTTCGGCACCGGCGAACTTGTCGCTCGGGGTCTTTTTGCCGCGGATAACCGGAATGGCCAGATCCTGCTCATGGAAATCGGCATACACGTTCAGCATCTGAACGGTCTCGGCAACAGCCTCCTCGGCGGTGGCGTGCATGGTGTGACCCTCCTGCCACAAAAACTCACGGCTGCGCAGGAAGGGGCGGGTGGTCTTCTCCCAACGAACAACGCTGCACCATTGATTATACAGCTTCGGCAGATCGCGATAGGAGTGAATGATGTTTGCATAATGCTCGCAGAACAGCGTCTCAGAGGTCGGGCGTACGCACATACGCTCGGCAAGCGGCTCGCTGCCGCCGTGGGTGATCCAGGCTACCTCGGGCGCAAAGCCGGCTACATGATCCTTTTCCTTCTGCAAAAGCGATTCGGGAATAAACATCGGCATATATACGTTCTCATGCCCCAGCTCCTTAAAGCGGGTGTCAAGAATTTTCTGGATATTCTCCCAGATCGCATAGCCATACGGGCGAATGATCATACAGCCCTTGACGCTGGAATAGTCGATCAGGTCTGCTTTTTTACAAATATCGGTGTACCATTGCGCAAAATCCACATCCATGGATGTGATCTGCTCCACCATTTTCTTGTCTGCCATAAAACGTCACCGTTCCTTCTTAGGAAATTTTTATTCATAATATTATAGCGCATTTTTGCCGCCTTGTCAAGGGGCGGTCGAATGAAAAAGAGGCTCATTGAGCCTCTTTTCAACTTGTTAATCTTTATTTTGACGGTTTCTGCGCAGAATCAGGCGTACAAGCAGCACAACGCAAGCGATCACAATTGCCCAAAGCAGCAGCACGGGCGAATTGCCGACAAGGAAGATAGAGGCCGCGCGGAAGAAATTCCCAACGCTGTAAAGGCTCTCCATAAAGGTGTAGCCGATCTCCTGGCCATAGGTCATTTGATCGGTCTCCTCGCTCACGCGCTTGACCTCGCGCACCGTCATGTTGACCGTGCTGTAGGCTACCTGGTCGTCATAGACGCGCTTTTGTGCACGCAGCTCGGCCAGCTCACCCTGCACGCCCTCCAGCTGCTTGCGGATCGCCAACATATCCGAGATGTTGCCTGCCTTGCTAAGCATCGTCAGCAGCGCGCTCTCCTCGCTGACCAGCACCTCAATGCGGCTCTCAATGGCCACATAGGCCAGCGTGATATCATCTACCGTTTCATAAAAGGAGGTCACATGGCCGATGCCGTCTACCTCGTTACAAAAAACGGTCAGCTTGTCGGCCGGTACACGAATGACAAGGGTTGCTGTGCGCAGTGCGGTGGAATTGTAGCTACCGTCACGATAGGAGGAAGAGGAGAAGTAGCCACCCGCCGTTGCCACCGCCTCGTTCAGCGCGGTCAGAAAAGCGTCGTATTCCAGCGTCTCTACCGTTTCGTTAACGGTTTTGATAATGATGCGGTTTTCGGGCAGCGAAATGTCGCTGCTGCCGGCAGAGGAATTTTCCTTATCCTCAAGATAAGCATCGCCTGGTGCGCCATTATAATCAAGGTCGGGGCTGCCGCCGGCAGATGAGCCGGATGAACCGCAAGCGGCAAGCGAAAGGAGTAGAAGGAGTGCCATAAAAAGGGTTAGCATGCGAAGAGCTGTTTTTTTCATAACAGGATTCCTTTCTGATTTTTAGGATGCGCTTCTGCTCACATAGGCGGAAAACTTGGGAAAAGGTTGCACTTTTTTGAAGATTTTCTTCAGTATAGCACAAGGAGAATGTATTGTCAAACACGAAACCTGTCAAATATGAACAAAAAGAAATTTTTTGCAAAAACAGTTGCAATTTGGTGCGCAATCTGCTATAATAATAAAGTATAGACAACGAAAAATGAAATTTTACGATGCTTTTGATGCAAAAATAGCTGTTTGAAGGAGCTAATATGAATTATCAGTCACTTTCCCCTGCAGAATTGATAAAAGAGAAAGAGAAGGCAGAGGGCGATTATCGCATGTATTGTGAGAGCGGCCTGTCGCTTGATCTGTCCCGCGGTAAGCCCGCGGCCGATCAGCTGGCACTTGCGATGCCTATGCTGACAGAGCATACAGATGAGTTTCGCAGTGCCGGCGGAACGGATTGCCGTAATTACGGTGTGTTAGAGGGCTTGCCCGAGATGCGGCAGCTCTTTTCCGAGATCACCGGGATCCCCGCCGCCAATATCCTTGCCTGCGGCAATGCCAGTCTGACCTTGATGTATGATGCCGTTGCCCGCGCCATGCTGTATGGCGTACAGGGGTCGCCCCGTCCGTGGGGCAGAGAAGAAACGGTCAAGTTTCTTTGTCCCGTGCCGGGCTATGATCGCCACTTCCGCATCTGTGAATCGCTTGGCATCGAGATGATCTCGGTAGAGATGGATGCGCACGGCCCGAACATGGATGTTGTTGAAGAATTGGTCAAGGATCCTGCCGTCAAGGGTATGTGGTGCGTGCCAAAGTACAGCAATCCAAGCGGCATCACCTATTCAAGCGAGGTGGTCACCCGCCTTGCCAAGATGGAGACAGGAGCTACCGACTTCCGCATCTTTTGGGATAACGCCTATGTGATCCACGATCTTTACAACGAGACCGATCCGCTTGCGGATATCTTCGCGCTGTGCAAGATGTATGGTCATGAGGATCGCGTGTTCTACTTCACCTCCACCTCCAAGATCACCTTCCCCGGTGCCGGGGTTGCCATGATGGCGGCAAGCGAGGCCAACCTGAAGCAGATTCTGCCCATCATCGGTACACAGACCATCGGGTTTGATAAGATGAACCAGCTGCGTCATGTACGGTTCTTGAAAAACGCAGAAAATACGGCCGCTATCATGCGCCGCCATGCCGATTTCATTCGTCCGAAGTTTGAGGCGATGCTGGAGATTCTGGAAAAGGAGCTTGGTGATCTTGGGATCGCCACCTGGACAAAGCCGAACGGCGGGTATTTTATCAGCCTCGATCTGCCGGATGGCTGTGCCGGGCGTGTCTATGAATTGGCAAAGCAGGCAGGCGTCACGCTGACCCCCGCCGGTGCCACCCATCCCTACGGGAAGGACCCGCGCGATCGCAATCTGCGCCTGGCCCCCACCTTTGCCAAGCTGGAAGAGATTCGTCCCGCTACGGCGGTGCTTTGCTGTGCGATCCGCCTGGCCGTTGCCGAAAAGCTGCTGACTGACCGTCAGTAAAGGACAATACGATGCCACCTATCATTCCTCAAGTTGTGGGCTTGCTCGCGGTTGCCACCTTTTTGCTCAGCTATCAGCAAAAAAAGCGCCGTCACATCATTTTGTTCAATGTTACCTCACGGGTGCTGTATATTTTACAGTATTTGCTGCTTGGCGCGTTTTCTGGCGCGGTGCTCGATGTCATGGGTGCAGTCTCATCCGTCCTCGCGGGCAAAAAGAGCAGCTTTACAAAGCGGCAGCAGCTTGCGGTTCTTCTTTCGTTGAACGCGGTGATCGTTGCGGTCGGTTTGCTGATCGCCTGGTGGAACAAAAGCCTGCTGGATTTGTTACCGATTGCGGGCGTTTTGCTACACACGGGTGCTTTTTGGATCAGCAATGAGAAGATCATTCGCCGCATTTCGCTGCTCGGCTCGCCATTTTGGTTCGTGTATAATTTTTGCAGCGCGGCCTACGGCTCGGCCGTTGGCGATGTGTTGACGATGGTCTCGATCTTGATCGCGATGGTCAAGTATAGAAAAGAGCCCGCCCCGCACGAGAGGGAAACAACTGCATAAACAGAAAAAGCGCCATGCAGGCGCTTTTTTCTTTATAGATCGCTTTCTTCGATGGTTACAATTTTCAGTGCTGATTCCAAAAGAATGTTGATAACTTCATTGCGAGATCGGTTGGTCTTGGCAGAAATGATATCCAGCTCATCAATGGTCTCGTCCTTCATGCGAACAGAGACGATTTTGTAGCCGTCATCCCCCTTGCGGGGATTTTTTTTCGTTATTTTGATGTTTTTCTCCATTTTTCACCCTCGCTTTCTGCTTTTTTTATATTATATCTTGACAAACAACAAAATAATATGTTAAAATGTTGTAGTTATAAAATGACTATAAAAATATAGTTAAGAAAAGGAGAAGGACATGAAAAAAATCAAATCTGCTTTTATGCTGTTGCTCGCTGTCATCGTTGCTTTATCAATGGTTGCCTGTTTGCCGGACGATGCAGATAAGGAAATCGTTGAAAATGGAGGCGGCGAGGACGATGGAAACTATCCTGATGAAAACGAACAGGGAAAGGGCGATGGTGGTGAATCCAGCCAACCGGTTCCTGAAAAGGTAACGATCACGGAAGCAGTATGCTTTTCGTATGGCGGTATTACGGTGACTGCAAAAGAATTAACAGAGAACAGCATGATGGGAACCGGCATCAAGCTTCTTGTTGAAAACAGCAGTGAAAAAGATTGTTCGGTAGGGGTAGAGGCGGTTATCGTTAACAACTGCATGATTAACAGCTTTTTTAGCTGTAGCGTGGCCGCAGGTAAGAAGGCAAATGATACCCTGTATGTAAGCTCCTACGATTTAGAGGCCGCCGGTATCAGTAATATCGGTCAGATAGAAATTTATTTTTACATCTACGATCCAGAGAATTATACACGCACATATGAAGCAGAGTGTGTTACGCTCAAGACATCTTATTATGAACAAATGGATACTACTGTTGATGATGCGGGATATACATTATACAATCAGAATGGCATCAAAATTGTAGGCAAATATGTGGATGAGAGTACATTTTGGGGGAGCGCAGTTCTCCTGTATATTGAAAATACAAGCGGTCAAAACATCGGTATAACATGTGACGATATGTCTATTAACGGTTATATGGTGAGCGGGTTTTTTTCAGAAACCGTTTATGATGAAAAATATGCGATTGGTACAATTACAATTCTGTCTACCGATTTAGAGGAAAATGATATTGCAAGCATTGACGAGGTAGAACTAAAATTTCGCATATACGATGCTGATACATATATGACGATTTTTGAAACGGATGCTCTTTCCTTTCAAGCAAAATAATTTTCAAAAAGCACATCTGTGATCACAGATGTGCTTTTTGCTTCTTCCCTTGACAAATTTTCATTTTCGGGGTAAAATAAGAGAAGAAAACATATGGGGAGGCCGACCATGAACGAGCAACAAGCCAAAAAGCGAATTGAGGAGCTGCGCGCGTCGCTTACGCACCACGCCACGCTCTATTACGTCTACGACGCGCCCGAGATCTCGGACTATGAGTATGATGCGCTTTACCGTGAGCTTGGCGATTTGGAAAAGGCCTACCCGCAGTTTGACAGTCCTACCTCGCCCACCCGCCGTGTAGGCGGCGCGGTGCTGGATAAATTTGATAAGGTTACCCATCGTGTGCGACTGGATAGCCTTGCGGATGTCTTTTCGCATGAGGAGCTTTCTGACTTTCTTTCCGATGTTGCCGAGCAGCTGGGAGAGGAGCCTGCTTACTCGGTCGAGCCGAAGATCGACGGTCTTTCTGTCTCACTGATCTATGAAAACGGCCGCTTTGTGCGCGGCGCGACACGCGGTGATGGCACGGTTGGTGAGGATGTGACCGAAAATTTGCGTACGGTCATGTCTATTCCCCTTGTGCTGCCTGAGCCGCTCCCCTATCTTTGCGTGCGTGGCGAGGTCTATATGCCCAAAAGCGTGTTTGCCAAGCTGAACGAGGAGCGTGAGGAGGAGGGGCAGCCCCTGTTCGCCAATCCCCGTAACGCGGCGGCAGGCTCGCTGCGCCAGCTTGATTCCCGCATCACCGCCTCACGTCATTTGGATATTTTTGTCTTCAACTATCAAGAGGGCGACCTGTATATGGATGGTCACGCCCCCAAAACGCATACCGAAACGCTTGACCGCTTGCATGCGCTCGGCTTTCGCGTGTTGCCGCACCGCTCCTGCCTGACAGGGACGGATGCCATTCTTTCTTATGTTTCCGAGTTGGGCGAAAAACGCCCAACCTTTGCCTTTGATATGGACGGGGCTGTGGTCAAGATCGATAGCCTTGCTACCCGCCGCACACTTGGTGAGGGCACGAATACACCGAAATGGGCGGTTGCTTACAAATACCCGCCCGAGCAGCAGGTCACACAACTGCTGGATGTGGAGATCGCCGTAGGCCGTACCGGCGTGCTGACGCCGACCGCCTGCCTTGCCCCTGTGCGCCTTGCGGGCAGCACGGTTTCCCGCGCCACCCTGCACAATATTGATTTTATCCGTGAAAAGGACGTACGCATCGGCGATTACGTGGTCGTGCAAAAGGCGGGGGATATCATTCCCGAGATCGTTTCTGTTTGTCGCGATAAGCGCACGGGTGGTGAGCAGATCTATGAGATGCCCGCCGTTTGCCCCTCCTGCGGACAGCCTGTTTCGCGGGATGCTGACGGAGAAGGAGCGGCTGTACGCTGTGAAAATCCCTCCTGTCCCGCCCAGCGCACGCGCGCCATTATCCATTTTGCCTCCAAGGATGCGATGGATATTGATGGCCTTGGCCCGCAGATCGTCGAGCTGCTTGTGCGAGAGGGGCTTGTGCGTGACGTCGCCGACCTTTACACCCTGACGGCTGAGCAGATTGCCGGCCTTGAGCGCATGGGTGAAAAATCGGCCGCCAATTTGATCACCGCCATTGAAAAGTCCAAGCAGGCAGGGCTGGAGCGGCTACTGTTTGCGCTTGGCATTCGCCAGGTGGGCGCGGTGGCAGGTGAGGCGCTGGCCGCACGCTTTGGCAATATGGAAGGCTGTCTCTCAGCCGATGCCGAGACCTTTGCCTCGGTGGCGGATATCGGTAGTATTACCGCCGAAAACCTGATTACCTACTTTGCGCGGGAGGATGTGCGTTTGCTCATCGACCGTCTGGCTGCTGCCGGCGTGCAGATGGAGGCAGTTTCTGCTCTGCCGCAAGACGATCGCTTTGCAGGCAAGACATTTGTGCTGACCGGCACGCTGCCGACCATGACGCGAGATGAGGCCTCGGCCAAGATCAAGGCAGCGGGCGGCAAAACGTCCGGCTCTGTCTCCAAAAAGACCGACTATGTGTTGGCCGGTGAGGAGGCGGGCAGTAAGCTGACCCGTGCAAGGGAGCTTGGTGTGCCCGTGATTGATGAAGAGACCTTTTTGAAGATGCTCGAATAATACAAAAAGACGAGAGGGAAAGCCTCTCGTCTTTTATTTCTTTAGCGCTCTTCTTGGCGGCATCCTTGATAGATGACCGTTTTGCCGGCCTCGACCGAATGTGTGAGCCACACGTTACCGCCGATGACGCAGCCGTCACCGATGGTCGTCTTCCCGCCGAGAATCGTAGCACCGGCATAGATGACGACATGGTTGCCGATATCCGGGTGACGCTTAATGCCCTTGACAGGATTGCCGTTTTCATCCAGCTCAAAACTCTTGGCTCCCAGGGTCACACCCTGATAGAGCTTGACATGCTCGCCTATGCGACAGGTCTCGCCTACGACCACGCCCGTGCCGTGGTCAATGAAGAAATACCGCCCGATGGTGGCACCCGGGTGAATGTCGATGCCTGTGTTTTTATGGGCATACTCGGTCATCATACGCGGGATCAGCGGCACGCCAAGCGCATAAAGTACATGCGCCAACCGATAAATGCTGATTGCCTCAAAGGCGGGGTAGGCCAGCATGATCTCCTCCTCCGAGCGGGCGGCAGGGTCGCCCTCGTAGGCGGCGCGTACATCGGTATCCAGCATCTCGCTCACGGTGGGCAGCGCGTCAAAAAAGCGGCAAAGCACCGTATCGCGTGCATAGTCATCCTCCATGGTCTCGGTCAACAGATTCGCAAGCTCATCTGCGGCCAGCTGCAGATGCCCGGGGGAGTTGACCCCCTCCTCACCGCCAAAGATCTTGGGGTACATGGCACTGCGGATCAAATATAAAAATTTGAGAATGCGGGCGCGAAAGCAGGGGCGAATGGGTGTATCCTGCAGGGGTACGGCGGCAAGTCCTGCGGCCGCCTGCGCGATGCTTGCTTTTACATGTTCAGATTGCATATGCGTTCCTTTCAAATGGTCAGGTTGGGAGCAATGTCAACCCCATCAAAAGGAATGAGGTGACAAAGAAAAGAATCATACCGGGGTTGCCAAGCCATGCGCGCATGCCGCTGCCTGTCGGCAGCGGGTAGGGGGATTCCTCAAAGCGAATGCGGTGGTAAAGAATGCACAGAAGAATGAAGCCGGCAATGGCCAGCCCGTAGATCAGCAGGGTAAAGGCCATCATACCAAGAAAGGGAAGCAGGTTGGCACCAAGCCATTCCATTTGTGCTTGTAGGCCGGTTATCTCATACAGCCCGTCTATATCCACCCCTTGTAAAACAATAGATTGCAGGCAGCTGAGGGAGTTAAAGACAACGTGCAGGAGCGCGGGGTAGAGAATATTGTTGGTGCGGGCGTATACGTAGCCAAGAATCAACCCAAGCCCGACAGCGTAAAACAGCTGATAAAAATTGCCGTGCATCAAGCCAAAGATCACCGCAGAAAAGACGATGGCGCTCTTCTCGCCAAAGGGCAGCAGGCGGCGCATGATAGCCCTGCGACAGAT
Organism: Clostridia bacterium; assembly: GCA_017462545.1. GTDB lineage: Bacteria > Bacillota > Clostridia > Oscillospirales > CAG-272 > UBA1740. Next base: position 30,645 of record JAFTQX010000032.1, on the reverse strand, counting down.
CAGCTCCTCAATGATCGGGCCGATAATGCCAACCACCAGCAGCATGATCCACCAGGGGGCGCCGTCCAGCACCTCGTCGAGTGGGGAATTGTATTCACCACCCGTGATGGCAGAAACGATCGACATCAGCACGCTGCTGACGATAGAGCCGATAACCGCCACCGTTTCCATGATGCAAAAGATCACCAGCAGCTGCAGGGGGGACATGGGCTTTTTTTCATAGCGGTCATGCCCTGCACGCGGCAGGCCAATGACCAACAGCGTAAGCGGCGCAGCGATCATGTATAAGCAAAGGATCTGGTTAAACCAGATATACCACACGCTTTCGTAAAAGGCGGGAAAGGCAAGTATGGTTACAATGGCGATCACCACGCTAAGCAGCTGCGGCACCAGAATAAATACCATCATACCAAGCCCCACGCGGTTATAGGCACGGCGTGCGGCGGGAATATGGCGATCAAGCTCCCCCTGCGGCGCGGGGCTTGTGGGGGGATAGGGATAGGCGTTGTTCATAAGGGTCTCCTTTTTGGCAGACAACTGCACAATATTATTGTATCAAAATATGCAGGGCGTGTCAATCATTTTTTGTGTTTTCACTCTCCGCTTTTTGTGTCGCTTGCCCCATGTGGGCGTGATCAAAAGGATTTTGTGCAGGGTGAACAAAATAAGTCATTTTGTTTTGTCATAATTGTTGAAAAAACAAATTTCTCTTGTTTTTTACGAACTTGTATTGTATAATTAAGGATATCTCTTATTGGAGTAATTTTACAAAATTTTTGTAAGTGAGGAATTTGTTATGACCAAGAGAATCACAAGCTTTGTTCTTGCGCTGGTGATGGTCTTGCTCTGCGTGCCTACTCTTGTGTTCCCGGCCACAGCAGCAGATACAACCACGACAAGCGCGGAAGATCCGATCTATATCCGCTTCCGCTTGGGCGATCAGCGCGGCTACGGCTACACCGGTACCGTTGTGAAGGAGACGGTGATGGTGGGCCCCGGTATTGCCGCCATTGAGTATCCGACCAACGATACGCTGCTTTCCTACGGCATCAAGCCAAGCGACCTGCTTGGCTGGTACGTCATGAAGCCGGATGGCACCGTGATCGATGCCAATGCTTATAATGGCGTATATATTTCGGAGGATCTGAACTTCTATCCGTATCTCAAGTCCTCCTCCATGGGCTTTAATACGCCCGGCAACTCACCCATTATTTCTGAATTGAACACCACCAACAAGGTGCTTGCTCTGCGTAACGGCTGGACAGCAGGTGCGTACCGCGACGGCACCTTCTGGACGTTTGATTATGCACCCAGTCCGGGCCTGGTGTTTGAGTCAGGCACCAGCGCTTGGGGGGATGGATCTGCCTACTATCAGGCGGGCGGCGGCGGTAATGCCATGGTTCTTTCCAAGAATGCTAACCGTGTGCTTGGTCTCTCTTGGACGGCCATCGCCTCCGGCAGAGTGAGCGTGAACCTCAATAAGCTTACCTTCCGCTCGGATGGACCGGCAGATGATAAGCCGATCGATGCAACGACCTACCTTGTCATTACCAAGAATGATCAGGTGATCTGGCCTACCGCGATTGCAGGCGACAGCATGGTGACCACCGGCTTTGCCGATGCGGGCTGGTACAAGGCCTCTGCCGGCAATGCGGCTGCCCTTGCTGCTCACACCAATGTTACTGTTGGTGCCGCTTTGAGCGACGTTACCGTAGAGGCAGGGGATACGATCTGCTTCTATTTCGGTTATGCGAATACCCGTATCGTAGATTGTAACCCGAACGTGACCTATACCACGGTGGGTGACCTCTCCGAGGATATTTTGTATACGCTCCCTTACGCCTATGAGCCGGCAAGACCGATGGATCCCGGCCAAAAGCCCGTTGCCGGTGCTGTAAGCGATACGGACCCCGAGGTCAGCTATCCCGGCTCTTGGGAGATGATCGTATATGATAACGCAGCCGCCATTGCCAACAGCAGCAGTGCTACAGCGGCTACATATTATACGAAATCTGACAGCACGATGGATGCCTTTTTCACCGCCCACAAGGATTACGGCTCTGCTGGCTCGTCTCCTGCAGCCTTTATTTATGGCTTGGGTGCCGGCTGGGGTGAGGACTATTCCATCGCCGTGCAGAGCAATGGCGGTCACCGTGCTGCTGCCGGCTTCCGTTACACGGCCGAGCATGCCGGTTACCTGAAGGCCTCCTTTGACGCGTTCAGGCGCTGTGTCATTGGTTGGGAGATGGGGGCTGCCGGTTATAACAACCTGCGCTTTGCCATTTTCGTAGACGGCGTGATGGTTTGGCCTACTGCCAACGGTACGGCTACCGATTATGCCAACTGGTATAAGCCGTATACTGTGGCGTCTGATTATAAGTTGGCTAGTAGTGCCGCTCCCGACCCCGCGCTGGCCGATATGACGGAGGAGATGAATAAAGCCCTGGCAGATGAGAAGTTCTTTGTACAGCAGGGCTCGCATGTTGATTTTCTGATTACCTACAGCGCAACCGGTGTCAGCATCTGGCAGGGGGCCTCAAATGTGATGCTTCCCGCCGTTGACTATACCGATGTCTTTCTTACCAATTTCTCTGCCTCGGCTGCCATCGGCTCCTCGCTTGCGCTTAATTTCTCGGCAGACGTGAATACCGCGTCCTTTACCCCGAGCGAAACCAAGCCCTACCTGCAGGCTGATACGGCCAAGCTGACGCTCGGTGGCGGTGCCGATGGCATCGTGATCGGTACGCCTGCCATCACCGATGGCAAGCTGACTGCCCGTGTTTCCAATATCACCGCCAAGCAGATGACCGAGACGGTCAACTACACCTTTACCGCAGACGTAAAGAAGCCGGGCGGCGAGACCGAAACTCTGACACTGGCAGACGGTACGCTTTCGGTTGCTTCCTATATGAAGGCACTTTATAACGCCACCACCGATACCGCCCTGCGCGATCTGGCACTGGCTACGTTGCAGTACGGTGCTGCCGCACAGACCTATTTTGGCTATAAGACCGATGCACTTGCCAATGCCGGTATCAGCGCAAGCCTTTCCTTCACGCCCGACGCGCCAAAGGATAAGGTTGCCCAAAGCGGCAATGGTGATTACTACTTTGATGGTGCTACCGTCCTGCTGGAGGACACCCTGCAGCTCAAGCTGCTCCTGACAGCGACTGACGGCGCACGCGCAGATTGGAACAGCCTGTATCTGGCCATCAACGGTAAGAAGACGAATGCGACCATTTCTCTTCGTTCCGGTAATACAGACGGTACCTACCTCAAGGCGATTTTGGATGTTCCGTTTGCCGAGTTTTCTACTGATTATCAGATCACGCTGCACGCAGCAGACGGCACACAGGTCAGCACGACATTGACCTACAGTGTTGATACCTATATTGCCCGCACTGCCAATATTACGGCACAGGCGGATATGCTGGCTGCCATTCGCAACGTAGGTGTGGCTGCGCTGAACTATAAGACGGCAACTGCTCCCACCGATGACGGTGAGATCGTTACCCGCCTGGTCTTCCTCAGCGACTCGCATATCGGAGAGACCACGACCAGCGCCAGCCCCAAGCTGACAAGTCAGCTGGCACAGATCGTGGAGTGGAATAAGACCACCCCCATTGATGCCATCGTATTCCCCGGTGATATGACCAACCTCGGTATCCATTCCGAGTATGACGAGCTTATCCGCATTCTGACAGAGGCAGGAATTCCTGATACCATCGATCTCAGCTTTGTTCTCGGCAACCATGAGTTCTCGGTTACCGTTGACTCTGCAGGTGATAAGGGCAGCTATACCGACAAGCCGAGTGCAGATGCCGTTCAGCTGGCATTTGATATCTTTAACCAGTACCTCTCTGACGTTTACCATGTCAACGGTGAGGGGGAGACCAAGTTCACCGTCAGCGAGGATGGCATGGATCACTCCCTCCGCCTAGATGATGGCACCTATCTGATCGGTCTTTCCATGCGCGGCGGCGGTGCCACCTACGGCGAAAAGTCTGAGGCCTTCCTCCTGCAGGAGCTGGAAAAGGCAGTAGCCGCAGATCCCACCAAGCCGATCCTGATCTACAACCATATCGGCTACGGCGAGATCAAGGGTACCTCCAAGATGACGCTTTCTGCCGAGACGCAGGCTGTCGTCAACCAGTATCCTCAGATCGTCTGGATGACCGGCCACACGCACTACGCCTTCCAGGATCCGATGATGATCCAGCAGAAGAACTTTACCAACATTCAGCTGCCTACCTCCGGCTCCAAGTGGTGGTGGGTATACAGCTCCGGTTACACCTCTCCCGCGTCTTATGCGTATGAGGCAAACCAGGGCATGATCATGACCATCAGCGATACCAATGTCATCTATGTAGAGCGTTATGACTTTGGCACGCAGGAGACCATTGGCCAGAAGTGGCGTATTGATATCCCCGCGATTCTTCGTTCTACTGCGAACTTTACCTACAAGGTAGCAGACCGCGCGCTGCTGGCAAAGGCACCCGAATTTGCAACAGACGCCGAGCTGACGGTGGAGGACGTAACCTCTACTACGGCAAAGATCAAAACCCCGCTTGCTACCATCAAGGATACCGTTTCGGATAACGCGGTCGAGTATTACGCCGTCATCGTTACCGATATGAACGATAATATCGTCTTTACGCAGAGAAAGCTTTCCGAATATTATCGCGCAAGCCGCGCCAACCAGACCGTGAGCTTTGACATTCCCGGTCTGAAACCGAATACCGAGTATAAGGTCTATATGCGCGCTGACAGCATCTTCGGTAAATCCTCCGCGACGCTGCAGACCACCTTCACGACAGAGGAAAGCAAGGATCCGAGAGAATACCTCACCGAGATTCTGAACATCGATTACAGCGATGGTATTGCTGATGACCGTAAGGGGCACGCGCTCAAGACAATTGGCACGCCCACCCTGGCAAACGGCCGCGCTACCTTCGCCGGAAACAGCGCCTATCAGTACACGCTGACCGCATCCGACAAGGCATCTATGGATGATACGATGACGATTGAGACCGTACTGAAGGTGAACAGCTACTTCAAGTCCGGTGAAGCAACCGAGTCTTGGGGCACCTATGACGCGCTGATCTCCAACGTAGAGTCCGGCGGCTTTGGCTTGAACTACGTTCACACCGGCGGCACAACCTCCCTCCTCCAGTTCCTGACCTATACCGATACGGCTACGATCAAGGTGCAGGCAGAGATCGCGCTGCAGGATGAGATCCACGTCGTTGCCACGGTTGGTGGCGGCTATGCAACCCTGTACGTAGACGGCGTGCGGGTGGCGCAGGAGGCCATGATCGGCAACATCAAGCACAGCACGGCAACCAACCCACATTATCTGCTGGTAGGTGCCGACACCAACGGCTGGGGCGGCTTCCAGTGCTCCTCCGCTTGCTCGGTCAGAAACGTCCGCCTGTATGCCGAGAACGTATCGGCAGCGGAGGCCACTCTGCTGTATAACAATGCCATGGGCATCGTAACCCTGCCCGAGCTGACCGATATCCTGGATATCGACTACTCGACCGGCTCTGCCGCAGATGCGCAAGGGCATAAGCTGACCACCCTTACCGACGGTAGCGAGGGTGCCGGTCCCGTATTCAAGGACGGCAAGGCTGTGTTCGATTGTAAGAGCGCATACCAATATATGCTGACCGCGGCAGATAAGACTGCCATGGCAAGCACGCTGACATTGGAGACCACGTTGTCTGTGGATGCCACGCCGGATCATGCGACATTGAACTGGGGCTCCGGCTCGCTCGTTTCGAACGTAGAAGCTGGTGGCTTTGGTTTGAAGTATACCTATTCCGGCGGCCTGACTCGTCTTGACTTCTTCTCTTACACCGGCACATCGAATGCTGATAAGCAGGAGGTGCTTGTTAGTGCCAATATTGCCTTGAAGGATGAGATCCATGTGGTGGCCACCATCGGTAACGGACATATTTCGTTGTATGTTGACGGTGTGTTGGCTGCGACGAAGGCGTTTGAGGGGAATATCGTCCACAGCTCTGCCACCAATCCGCATACGCTGCTGGTAGGTGGAGACCCGACCGGCTATGGCGCCTTGCAGATGCCCGCATATTGCTCGGTGAAGAATGTTCATCTGTATGCAGAATGCGTGACCGCAGAGGATGCCAAGGCGATGTATGCCGCTGCGACGAATACGGCACATCTCCTGTCGCTGGAGCAGGTTTTGAAGCTCGACTTCGCAAACGGTTCCTATACCGATGCTTGTGGTCATGCTGCCACGCAGAGAGGCAACCCCGTCTTCTCGGATGGTAAGGCTGTCATGACCGGCGATGCATTTGGTTACAAGATGGGCGACGAGGAATATGCCAACGTATTGCAATCGATGACGCTGGAAATGGTGGTCACGATTGACAGCGAGTATAGTAAGACGGGTGCCAATGCGCTGTTTGCCAACCAGAATGGCGGTGGTTTCGGTCTGTTGTATATCCCGTCGGAGCATGCTAGCCTTCCGAACTATCGTGGACATCTGTATTTTGAGTTCCATGCTGGCGGTGGTTACAAGATCATTACTTGCCCCGTTACGCTGGGGGAGGAGATGCACATTGTAGTCACCTATGATGGCTATATTGCGCATCTGTATGTGAACGGTGAGCTGATGGGCAGCTATAAGGTTTCCGGCACGATCAAGGATCACGGTCCCAATACGGTATACGTGGGTGCCGATTACGGATCCGGAGGCGATAATCCTGCCTCTGCCACCCTGCAGAACTATGCAAATGCTTCTTACGATATGGTGAACCTGTATGCGGGAGCTGCAAGCTACGACCAGGTACAGGCCATGTATGAGGCCGCCATGGGTGAGAGTGAGGCTTAAACGGTTAAAACCCAATAAAAAATGGCGGAGACAGATTTCTGTCTCCGCCTGTTCTATTCATCTCGATAGGCGTTAAAGGCCTTCCAAAATCCGCTGTAGGAATGGTATCCCACCAGCTCGGCGATTTTGGAAAGAGGTAGGTTTTTTGCCTCAATCATCTGCTTGGCCGCCTCTATGCGATAGCGCGTTAAGGCATCCTTGAAATGAAGCCCCGTGTATTGGCGGATCAAGCGTCCCGTTTGCTTTTCGGAAAGGCAAAGAAATTTGGCTATGTCTGCCAGAGAGATGTCACGGTTATAGTTGCGCGTCATGTATTCATGAATCAGAAACGCGCGGTCGTCGATCACGGTAAGCGGCTCGTCTCCCGAATTGCCTTTTGCCTCCGCGCAAAGAAGCGAAAGATAGGCGCGCAGCCGCTCGCTGGTTCTGTTCTCGCCCAAGCGTGTGATCTCGGCAAACAGGGCAGGGGCTATGCCGCTTGGCAGCGGTTGCTGTACGACCTCCTCAATCGTATCGGTGATCTGAAAGTCGATATGCTGTGAATTCGGTAGAATAGAACGACAGCTATGGTATACCCCGGCCGGAAAAACCAACAGCTCTCCCTCTCGCACGACGTATTCCTTTTCCGTTGTGGCATATACGCCGCCACCGCGCGCAAAGAGGTGCAACTCGGCATAGTAGTGACTGTGTAGAGGAGAGGGGTTGGTGAGAAAGGAAAAAAAGCCCCGGTTGATCAGCAGCTTGTTGCGTTGCTCCTCTAAATTGATCGTCATTTCTTTATGAAATAAGTTGACCATACATTTCCTCAAAGGACATGTTTTTTCATATTTGTCCTGTACGTTAATTGCAATTCCAATTTCAACTGTGCTATGATAAAGACAGTAAAACCGTTTGTCTGTATTATAAACCAAAACAGAAAGAATGTAAAGGTGTTTTATGAAAATCGAAAAAATCGGATGCCCCAAGATTATTATGGATAACCCGGACAGCAAGCACAATTATTTTGCCTGGCCGTCGGTTGCCCGGCTGCAAAACGGTAAAATTGCCGTCGTATCCTCCGGCTTTCGGTGTCAGCATGTCTGTCCCTTCGGCAAGGCTGTGATCGCCTATAGTGAGGACGAGGGGGAAACCTATACGCGCCCTGCCGTTGTCATTGACACGCCGCTGGACGACCGCGATGCGGGCATTGCCACCTTTGGTGACAAGGGCGTTATGATTACTTCGTTCAACAATACCCGTCATTTTCAGCGCGGGAATTCCTGCGCCGATAAGGCTTATTCCAATGCCTATTTAGACACCGTGACTGACGAAGAAGAGCAAACTTATCTAGGTGCTACCTATCGCTTTAGCCGTGATGGTGGTACTACGTGGGAACGGGAACTGTATATTTCCCCCGTCACCTCACCCCATGGGCCAACTCTTTTGAAAAACGGCAAGCTGCTATGGGTGGGCCGCACCTTCAGTAAGGATGACAGTAAGCAGGCAGACGATCACATTGCCGCCTACGAGATCGATCCGGTAAGTGGTGAGGCGCGCTATCTTGGCCGCATTCCCGCCATTGACCGTGAGGAGCGGGGGAAGCCCGTTCTGATGTGCGAGCCGCACGCCATCGAGCTGCCAAATGGCGATCTTCTGTGCCACATCCGCGTACAGGGCTGGGGCCCCGGCCGTATTTTTACGATTTACCAAACGGTGTCGAAGGATGGCGGCTATACCTGGTCAGAGCCCGAGCAGGTTCTGGGTGATCACGATGGCTCACCGGCACACCTGTTTTTGCATTCCTCGGGCGTTTTAGTCAGCACCTACGGTGTGCGTAAGGGGCCGTACGGTATTCACGTCATGCTCAGCCGCGACCTGGGAAAGACCTGGGATATTGAGCACGTGCTGTGGAATGAGGCACCGAATGATGACGTTGGCTACCCCTGCACGATTGAACTGAAAGATGGTAGCCTGCTGACCGTGTTTTACGGTCATTTCAGAGAAGAAGAGCCCTGCATGATCATGCAACAGAAGTGGAGAATCGTAGAATGAAAAAAATTGAAGGTGTTTTGCCCGCACTGGTTACCCCTCTGCGTGGGGATGAAACGATCAACGTTCCTGTGCTTCATCAGCTGATCAACGATCAGCTGGCCGGCGGTGCCCAGGGCTTTTACGTAGGCGGCGCCACCGGCGAGGGCATTGCCCTGCGCCGCGAGGTGCGTGAGGAGCTGGCCGAGGAGGCCGTGAAGGCGGTCAACCACCGCGCTCCCTGTATTGTGCATATTGCCTCTGCCGATTTTGCCGAGGCCGTAGCCCTTGCCAAGCATGCGGAGACATGCAGGGCGGATATGATCTCGGCTATCCCGCCCATCTTCTTCCAGTATGATGAGGATGACGTATTTCAATATTACAAGAAGCTGTGCGAGGCGGTTTCTATCCCTATGATGATCTATTATAACCCCGCCGCGGGTTTCCCCATGACGGCTGCTTTTGCGGCTCGCGTATTTGAGATTGACAACGTAACCGCGATCAAATGGACCAGCCCGAACTTCTATCAGTTGGCTTCCTTGAAGGATATGACGCACGGTGAAATGACCGTGATCAACGGACCTGATGAAATGATGCTCTCCGGCCTTTCTGCCGGGGCAGACGGCGCGATCGGCACCACCTACAACATCCAGTTAGATTCCGCGCTTGGCGTATATAACAATTTCCGCCTTGGTAAAATGGAAGAGGCAAGAGGGTATCAGCACCGCATCAATCGCGTGGTGGACGTGCTGAAGCAGTACATCACCATTCCCTTTACCAAAGCCGTTATGGAAAAGCAGGGCTATGCCGTTGGCAACTGCGCTTTCCCCATGAAACGGTATGGTGAAGAAGAGAAGAATGCCATCTATGCGGCCTACCTTGCCGCGCGTGAATAACAACAACGAGCCGACTCGGATGAGTCGGCTCGTTGTTGTTAACAGAACTTTCGCCCTCAAAATGCAATATTTTTTAAAAATCCTTCATTTTTTCATTTTTGGAACAAATTTAAAGGCTGAAATAACAGATTTTCGGCAAGTGGAAACATATTTTTTTGCAAAAACTCTTGACCTTTCGAGCGCGTTGGTGTATAATTGTATACATCGATACAGCATGAAAGGAAGGAAACGCAATGCTGGAGATTTCTTCAAACACCAACCTGTTAGAGCAAAAGAGCTATAAGTATTCTTTGCAGGACGTGGCAGAGCCGAATTTGTATCGGGATATTTATCCGTATACCGATATTCCGCGTGTGGCGTTTAACCACCGCCGTGTGCCGATTGGCATGCCCAAGGATATCTGGATCACGGATACCTCCTTCCGTGATGGGCAGCAATCTGTTGAGCCGTACACGGTGCAGCAGATCGTTGATCTGTATAAGCTGATGTCTCGCCTGGGCGGCCCTTACGGTATTATCCGTCAGACAGAGTTTTTTGTATATAGTGAAAAGGATCGCGAGGCGATTGCCCGCTGTCAGGAGCTTGGACTCCGTTTCCCCGAGATTACGACCTGGATCCGCGCAAGCAAAGAGGATTTTAAGCTGGTGCGCGATCTTGGCATCCGTGAGACGGGCATACTCGTTTCCTGCAGTGACTATCATATCTTTAAGAAAATGAAAATGACGCGCCGCGAATGCATGAATCATTACCTTGCCGCCGTGGCAGATGCGTTTGAGGCCGGCGTTATGCCTCGCTGCCATTTGGAGGATATTACCCGTGCGGATTTCTACGGCTTTGTCGTTCCCTTTGTCAACGAGCTGACCGAGATGGCCGAGGATGCGGGCATTCCGGTCAAGATCCGCGCCTGTGATACCATGGGCTACGGTGTTCCGTATACCGAGGTCGCGCTGCCGCGTAGTGTGCCCGGCATTATCTACGGCTTGCAGCATTATTCGGATGTAACCAGCGAAATGCTGGAATGGCACGGTCACAACGATTTCTATAAGGCTGTTGCCAATGCCACGACTGCGTGGATCTATGGTGCCTCCGCCGTTAACTGTTCGCTGCTCGGCATTGGTGAACGGACGGGCAACATCCCGCTGGAGGCCATGGTCTTTGAGTATGCCTCGCTGCGCGGATCGCTGGATGGCATGGATACCACCGCCATCACCGATATTGCGAACTACTTCAAGAATGAGATCGGCTATCAGGTGCCGCCCATGACCCCCTTTGTCGGCAAGAGTTTTAACATGACCCGCGCCGGTATTCATGCTGACGGCCTCTTGAAGGACAAGGAAATCTACAACATCTTTGATACCGAAAAGATTCTTGGCAAAAAGCCCTCGGTTATGATCGGTAAGGCCTCCGGTCTTGCAGGCATTGCCTACTGGATCAATGAGTACTACGAGCTGCCGCCCGAGCGCATGGTGGATAAGCGCGCTGATCTCGTGGTGCAGCTGAAGGAATGGATAGACGGAGAATACGCCGGTGGCCGCCAGACCTCACTTTCCCCCGGAGAGCTGGAGGAAAAGATCAAGGAGCTTGGTGGAGTGTAAGGAGAAGAGAAGATGGAACAGCATAAGACGATTTCCCTTGCCGATCAGGTTTTTGATCGGTTAGAGGGTGAAATTCTCGGCGGTAAGTACCAGCCGGGTGAGATATTGACAGAGGCACGCCTGACAGAGGATCTCGGCGTCAGCCGAACCCCCGTGCGTGAGGCACTGCGTCGCCTGGAACAGGAGCACATTGTAGAGCTTTCCTCCAAGGGGATTTTGGTGCTGGGCGTGACGGATAAGGATATTGGGGATATTTACGCCATCCGTCTGCGGATCGAGGGGCTGGCCGCCGCGGCGGCCGCTGCCCGCGCTGATTCACCGGAGGCCGGAGAATTGCTGGAGGCCCTAGAGTTGCAGGAATACTATGTTGGCAGACATGATGCCGACCATATCAAATATATGGATAGCCGCTTTCACGAGCTGGTGTATCGTATGAGCGGCAGCGTGGTCTTTTACGACACGCTCTTGCCCCTACATAAAAAGGTACAAAAATTCCGAAAAGCATCGGTGCAGAATGAGAGCCGCGCTGAAAGCTCACTGCGTGAGCATCGTCAGATCTATCACGCCATTCTCTCGGGGGATGTAGCCGCTGCCGAGGCGGCCATGACCGCGCATGTGCAAAACGCAATGGAGCATATTACCAAAAGGAAAGGGTAAACCATGGGACTTACGATCGCAGAAAAAATTATCAAAGCACACCTTGTAGAAGGGGACTTGACGCGTGGCGGCGATATTGCCCTGCGCATTGACCAAACACTCACCCAGGATGCCACAGGTACCATGGCCTACCTTGAATTGGAATCCATGGGCATTGACCGCGTGCGCACCGAGCGCAGCGTGGCCTACATTGCCCATAACACCCTGCAATCCGGCTTTGAGAATGCCGATGACCATCGCTACATTCAGTCGGTTGCCGAAAAATACGGCATTTATTTCTCCCGCCCCGGTAACGGCATCTGCCACCAGGTGCACCTGGAGCGCTTTGGCGTGCCGGGTAAAACGCTGATCGGCTCGGATAGCCATACCCCCACAGGGGGCGGTATTGGTATGCTGGCCTTTGGCGCGGGCGGTATGGACGTGGCCGTTGCCATGGGCGGCGGTGCTTACCATATCACCATGCCCAAAATGACGAAAATCAACCTGCACGGCAAGCTGCGTGATTTTGTTACCGCCAAGGATGTGAGCCTGGAGGCATTGCGCATTCTATCCGTTAAGGGAGGCGTCGGCTCGATCGTCGAGTGGGGGGGCGAGGGCGTGGCCTGCCTTTCCGTTCCCGAACGTGCGACGATCACCAACATGGGTGCCGAGCTGGGTGCCACCACCTCCATTTTCCCGTCGGATGAGGTGACCCGCGCGTTTCTTGCAGCCGAGGGCAGAGAAGAGGCGTATACGCCACTCGCCTCCGACCCGGATGCGGTGTATGACCGCGTGATCGATATTGACCTGTCTACCCTTGAGCCGCTGATCGCCTGTCCGCACATGCCGGATAACGTCGTACCCGTCTCTTCGCTCAAGGGCACGAAGGTGGATCAGGTCTGCATCGGCTCTTGCACCAACTCCTCGCTCTTTGATATGCTGAAGGTGGCTGCTCTTCTTCGGGGTAAGACCATCTCGCCGCGCGTCAGCCTTTCTATTTCGCCCGGCTCCAAGCAGGTGCTTGCGATGCTCTCCGAATGCGGTGCGCTGACCGATATGCTGGCTGCCGGTGCGCGCGTGTTGGAATGCGCCTGCGGCCCCTGCATCGGCATGGGCTTTTCGCCCAATTCGGGCGGCGTAAGTCTGCGTACCTTCAACCGTAACTTTGAGGGGCGCAGCGGCACCAAGGATGCCAAGGTCTATCTGGTTTCGCCCGAGTGTGCTGTTGCTGCGGCTCTGACCGGTGAGATTACCGATCCGCGTCTGCTGGGTGACATGCCGAAGGTCACCATGCCCGAAAAATTCCGCATTGATGATCGTGCCATTCTGCCCCCTGCCCCTGCTGAAAAGGCAGATGAGGTCGAGGTGCTGCGCGGCCCGAATATCAAAAAATTCCCGGATGCCCGTCCGCAGCAGGATAGCCTGTCTGCCGAGCTGGTCTTGAAGGTCGGTGATAATATCACCACCGACCATATCATGCCTGCCGGTGCAAAAATTTTACCCTACCGTTCCAATATTCCGTATCTTTCCAAATTCTGCTTTGCTGTGTGTGATGAAACCTTTGCCGAGCGCGCCCGCGCAGCGGGCGAGGGCATCATCGTTGGCGGCGGCAACTATGGCCAAGGCTCCTCGCGTGAGCATGCCGCGCTGGTACCGCTGTATCTCGGCATTCGTGCCGTGGTCGCAAAGAGCTTTTCGCGCATTCACGCTGCCAACCTGATCAACGCCGGCATCATGCCCTTGACCTTTGCCAATGCAGAGGATTATGAAAAGCTTTCCCAGGGCGACAAGCTGCGCATCGATGGTGTGCATGCCGGGCTTTCGAGTGGCGAGATGACGCTCTTTGATGAGACAAGCGGCGCGCGCATTCCGCTTTCTTGCTCATTTACCGAGCGGCAGGCAGATATTTTGAAATACGGCGGCCTGCTTGCTTATACCAAGGCTTGCCCTGATCGCGCATAAGGGGGGAGAATCATGAACGAACAGATTGAACAGGCAGTAGCTGCCTTCCGCACCCTGCTGACAGAGCAGATCGCCCGTACGGACGAGATGGAGAAGGCACCCCCGCCCAAGGACTACAAAACGGCAAACAAGATCCGCATTGGCATGATAGATGGTGACGGCATTGGTCCCATCATCATGCGTGAGGCGCGGCGCGTGCTGGCGCTGCTGCTTGCGCCGCAGATCAAGACCGGGCGGGTAGAGATGGTGGATATCGAAGGCCTGACCATCGAAAATCGTCTGGCAACAGGCAAAGCCATTCCTGCCGATACGTTAGCCGCCATTCGCACCTGTGACGTGCTGCTCAAGGGGCCTACCACGACCCCCAAGGGCGGCAGCATGGAGAGCGCCAATGTCGCTATGCGGCGAGAACTGGATCTTTATGCCAATGTGCGCCCGGTTTCCGTGCCTGCCGAGGGCATTGATTGGGCATTCTTCCGCGAGAATACCGAGGGGGAATATGTGCTTGGCAGCCGCGGTATCGAAATAGACGGTCGCCTGGCGATGGATTTTAAGGTCACCACCGTGGCGGGCACGCGCCGTATTGCGCGCGCTGCCTTTGAATACGCAAGGAACAACGGCAAGACGAATGTTGCCATCGTTACCAAGGCCAATATCATGAAAAAGACAGACGGCAGCTTTTCTGCCATCTGCCATGAGATTGCCAAGGATTACCCCGAGATCACAGCCGAGGATTGGTATATTGATATCATGACCGCCAACCTCGTCAATGAGAAGATCCGCTCACGCTTTCAGGTCTTTTTGCTGCCCAACCTTTACGGCGATATCATCACCGACGAGGCGGCGCAGATCCAGGGCGGTGTCGGAACGGCGGGCAGTGCCAACATCGGCGATCAGTATGCCATGTTTGAGGCCATTCACGGCTCGGCCCCTCGTATGATCGAGGAGGGCATTGGCGAATATGCCAGCCCCGAAAGCATTTTGCGTGCCGCCGTTATGATGCTCTCACACATTGGCTTGATGGAGGAAAGCGGACAGCTGGCTGATGCGCTGCATATTTGCTCCGAGAGTGAGCGACGCGTGGTGGTCACGGGTGATCGTGACGGTGCTACCTGCCGTGCCTATGCCGATTATCTGATGGAAACGCTTGCCAATGCGTAAGTGAAAAAAGCCTTGAAAAATCAAGGCTTTTTTCTGTTTTTCCACTTGACAAAACACGGTGTAATGATTACAATACAGTTGAGAAATGCATGGGCAAGACAGGAAGGGAAAACGCTATGTCTACAACGCTATGGTATGATCGGTTTGTGGATGATTGGAATAACGCCCTGCCGCTTGGCAACGGGCGGATCGGTGCGATGCTGTATGGCAATCCCACGCGTGAGACGATTGAGATTAATGAGGAATCGCTTTGGAGCGGCAGACAGATCAAGGAGACCTATCACGCCACGCCGGAGGCACTTGCCAAGGTGCGGGACCTGATCTTTGCCGATCGCCTGCAAGAGGCGGCTGATCTGATTCGTGCTACTTTCCTTTCCAACCCGCCGCGTGTTCGCTTTTATGAGAGCTTTGGCGAGATTTTCGTTGACTTTGCTGAGCAAGGTGACTATATCGACTATCGCAAGCAGCTGGAGCTTGCTGACGCCATGGCTACCGTTAGCTGGTGCAAAAACGGAAACGACTATCGCAGCGAATGCTTTGTCAGCGAAGCCTACGATGCGCTGGTCTATCGGGTAGAAAGCAAGAGCAGGCCCTTTTCCTGCCGTGTGACTATGAAGCGTAAGCAGGATGCCTATACTTCTACCATCGCCGAAAATACGCTGCTGCTGAATGGCCGCGTGACCTACGCGGCCGAGGAGATCTACGGTGAGGGCGGTGAGGGGATGCTGTTTGGCGCGATGCTGCGCCTGCAGACCGACGGCCGTCTGACAGCCGAGAAGGATGCCATCGCCGTGAAGGATGCGACCTATCTGATCGTTTACGGTGCCTTTGCCACCAATTATAATGTTGAAACCTTTGATATTGACGAGAGCAAGGATTACCGCGCCGCCCTGCGCGCCTGTATCGGTCGGCTTGAGGGTGTTTCTTATGAGGCGGTCAAGGCAGCGCACCTGCGCGATCATCACAAGTGGTTTTCTACCGTAGATTTTTGTCTGGATGCCCCCCATTACGAGGATGAGCCGACCGACCTGCGCCTGCAAAAGCACCGTATGGGCGAACGCGAGGATATGGATCTTTATACGCTCTATTACCAATTTGGGCGTTATCTGTTGATCGAAAGCTCGGGCAAAAATGCCACCCTGCCTGCTAACCTGCAGGGGAAGTGGTGCCACGATTTCCGTCCCCCCTGGGGATCGGATTACCATACCAATATCAATTTGCAAATGAATTACTGGCCGGCGGAAACAGGCAACTGCTCGCAGACGCTCAAGCCGCTGATTCATTTTATGAAGATGCTTAGCCGTTTTGGGCAGCGTACCGCGCACGAGCTGTTTGGTGCGCGCGGTTGGACGGTCAATCACACCACCGATATCTTCGGGCGCACCGGTATCCATGACCACGCGGATTGCGGCTTTTTCCCCATGGGCGGACCTTGGATGTGTCTCTCTCTTTGGGAGCATTATGAGTATACGGGGGATGAAACGTATCTGAAAGAGATCTATCCCATCCTGCGGGATTCTTGTCTCTTTGTTTGTGATTTTCTCGTCGAGGCGAAGGACGGCACGCTCGTCACCTCACCCTCCAACTCGCCGGAGAATAAGCGCTATTATCAAGAGCCGGATGGCACACGCGCCGCCAGCATGCTGACCTATGGCGCGACCATCGACTTTGAAATTATTGATGCGCTCTTTACCCGTACCATCTATGCATGCCGCAAGCTGGAAGGTGACGGTGTCTTTGCCGCACAGCTTTCCGCCGTGCTTGAAAAGCTGCCGCCCCTGCGCGTGGGCGAGCGGTACGGTACGATCTGCGAGTGGATTCAGGATTACGAGGAGCAGGAGCCCGGACATCGGCATATCTCCCATCTGTTTGGGCTGTACCCCGGCGATCAGATCTCGGAGGATACGCCCGTTCTGTATGAGGCGGCCAAGCGTACCATTGCCCGTCGTCTTGCAAATGGCGGCGGCATACACGGTTGGACGCTTGCCTGGATCGTGAATTTTTACGCTCGCTTGATGGATGGTGAGCGCGCCGGGCAGAATTTGTACCGCCTGTTGGCCGACAGTACGGCTGATAATATGCTGGATATGTACCCGCCCTTCCAAATTGACGGCAATTTCGGCGGAGCAGCCGGCATTGCTGAAATGCTGGTGCAAAGTCATCTCGGCAGCCCGGATGCGCGCATCATTCGCCTGTTGCCCGCCTTGCCGCCCGCTTGGCGCAGCGGCTTTGTTCGCGGCATCCGCGCTCGCGGTGGCTTTGTGCTGGATTTCTCTTGGCAGAACGGCCGCCTGACCGAGGTCAGAGCTACGGCCGATACAGAGCGCGTGCTGCGTTTGCGGTTGCCCGAAAAAAGTGGTCGGCTCGTCTCTGCGCATCCCTATGAGGAGGAGAACGGTACGCTATTGATTTCGCTTGCAGAAGGCGAAACGGTTGTTTTACGCTTTGATACATGATAACGGAGGCATTCCATGACGACTGATCTGACAAAAGGATCACCCTTAAAGCAAATATTTTTGTTCTCGATCCCATTCTTGATCGGCAACCTGTTTCAGCAGTTTTATAACGTGGCCGATATGGTTATCGTTGGCCGTACGTTGGGGGCAGAGGCCTATGGTGCGGTCGGGGCTACGGGCAGCCTTGTGTGGTTTGCAAGCGGCGCGATCCAAGCATTGACCACGGGTTTTTCGGTCATCACGGCACGCTGTTTCGGCGCAAGAGATGAGGAGGGGGTCAAGCGCAGCTTTGCCGCCGCCATTAAGCTCTCGGCCATTATTTCTGTCCTGCTTGCCGTGCTATGCACCGTCTTTGCGCGCCCGATTTTGGAATTCATGCGCACCCCTGACGATATTGTTGATCGCTCTTATTCCTATATCGTCTGGATCTTTGCCGGTTTGGTGGCCACCGCACTGTTCAATCTGCTTTCCAATATGATTCGCGCGTTGGGCGATTCCCGAACACCGCTCTATTTTTTGGTTATTGCCTGCATCATCAATATCGTCTTGGATTTTGTGCTGATTGCCGTTTTCGGTATGGATACCGATGGTGCCGGTCTGGCTACCGTGCTGGCACAGCTTCTCTCGGGGCTGATGTGTGTTGTCTATATTATCAAAAAGCAGCCGCGCCTGCATATTGGTATGCGCCATTTTAAGGTAGATCTTGACCTGGATCGCCTGCTGCTTCACGTTGGTGTGCCGATGGCCTTTCTCAACATGGTACTCTCGGTCGGCTCGATCGTGATGCAGTTTGTTACCAACGGTATGGGAACGCTGTACGTCACCGCGCAGACGACAGGCGCGAAACTGGAGAGCTTTGTTACGCAGCCGGTGCTTTCCTTTGGCTCCTCTGTGGCGGTGTTTGCTGCGCAGAATTATGGTGCCCGCCGGTATGATCGCGTGATTGACGGGGGCAGAAAAACCATGCTGATGTGTGCGCTTTGGTGCGGCATCGCCACGCTGATTATGATCCCCTTTGGGCGAGTGTTCGTCTCCCTTCTTGCAGGTGAAGTAGACCAACTGGTCGTGGATAATGCTTATATGTACATTGTCATCAATACAGCGCTTTCTCTCGCGCTGGTGCCGATCGTGGTGTGTAAAAGCATCCTGCAATCGCTTGGAAGGACTCTGTGGTGCATGATCTCCGGCTTTACCGAGATCATTGGCCGCGCAGGCCTCTCTGCCGTGGTGATGCTGATGATGAGCGGTGCTTTTGGTGCTGCGCTGGGTGAACAGATGGGCTACACGATCATGTGCTTCTGCACGCCACTTGCCTGGCTGCTTGGCTCGTTGACCGTACTGGGAGACTACATTGCTACGATGCGTAGATTTAAGAGCCTATTATAAAAAGAAAACGCGTAGCATCACGGATGCAGTTATCTCTGTATTAGACAGAGGTAGCGTGCATATCGTGAGCCCTTGCTCATTGGTGCTTGGTACAAATAACTTGTATTTTTTCTTGAAATGTGCTATACTGTCAAGGTAATTTCAGAGGGAAGGCGTAGGCAAAATGGGAAAGTTTGACGGTATTTTGATCTGTACCGATTTGGACGGTACGTTACTGTGCGAGAATAAGAATGTTTCGCTCGAAAATTTAGAGGCCATCGAGTATTTTAAGAAAGAGGGCGGCTATTTTACCTTTGTGACCGGCCGTATGCCCTTCTTTGTATCAGAGATTTATGAGGTGGTACAGCCCAACGCGCCGTTTGGCTGCATCAACGGCGGCGGTATGTTTGACCACCGCACGCAGCAATACGTTTGGACGCATGAGGCCCCGAGCAAGATCCTGCAGCTTGCCGCCTATGCGGGAAGAGAGATGCCCGCCGTCGGTGTACAGGTCAATTGCTTTGATCGCATCTTCTTTTGTCAGGAAAACGAGGTCATGGTTGGCTTTCGTGAGGTGACCGGTGTGCCCGATCTGCCCGGACGGTATGAGGATATCCACGAGCCGATCGCCAAGATCGTCTTTGGTGTAGAAACGGAAGAGGAGATGCAACGCCTGCAGACCATTCTTGCCAATCATCCGCAGGCGGGAGAATTCGATTTTATCCGTTCCGAGAAGACGCTGTTTGAAATTCTCCCCAAGGGGATCAACAAGGGATCCGTGCTGCCGCGGCTTGCATCATACCTCGGTATCTCACCCGCAAAAACGATTGCCGTGGGGGATTATGATAACGATATCTCCATGCTGCGTGCCGCCGGTGTGGGCTACGCGGTGGCCAATGCTTGCCCTGCTGCCAAGCAGGCGGCAGACCGTATCACCGTCTCCAACGAGGAGCACGCCATTGCCGCCATCGTTGCCGAGCTGGAAAACGGCAACTGTTTCTCATAAAAGAAGCGGAAGGCTTTTGGCCTTCCGCTTCTTTTATGATGGCTTTTTGGGTATAAATACGGTATACTCGTCATTTTGTACGTCGTTTCCGCCGGCAGAGGCAAAGTCAACGAGGTGCACCCCATCGGTGATAAAGCGCACAAGCGAGGTGCTGCCTGCCTCGGCTCTTACCACATCTGCAGCGGCATCGACGTCCTGCCAGAGTGCCCCCCCGTAGTGCGTGTCAGCGGCCAGCAGCAGCGGGCCGTAGGTGTAGGAAAGATAGGGGTTTCCGTCAATGTCGTGCTCCTCTTTCTGCAGGGGCATTTCCATATCCAGCGTGATCGTGTAGTCTCCAACCGGCAGAGAAACGGTTAAAAAGCCATCTGTCGTTATAACTCCCGTCCCGCCATGCAGCTGCCATGCCTGACACCATGTCGGGATGCGCAGCTTTAGCATCTTTTCAGCGATGCTGTTTTGCACGGTAAAGCGGATCGCTCCTTCCGTGGGATAGGCTGTTTCCTGCCTGACGAGTAGCCCGTCTGCCTCAAAGCTTGAGGGGCAGTAGATCAGCGGCGTCAGGCAACCGTTTTCATAATGATACAAATATTCCTTGAGATACGAGAAAAGTGTAAAGCCACGGTAGCGGCAGCACTGATAAGCACCGTCGTCGGTACGATAGATCTTTTTGCCGTAGTTGCCCTGATAATAGGCCAAATCACCGCCGCTCTTGTCAAGTGACCCGATCATGTGATTGAAGAGCGTTTTTTCAACCGCATCCAAATAAATAGGCTTTTGATCGGCATAGAAGAGCGCCAGCGAAAGCTCACACCAGCCAACTGCCACGCAGGTCTCGTTTGGCTTTTCCTCCGTCGGCATCAGACGCGCGGCATTGCCGCCCTCTGTCCATTTTTCACGGATCGTGCCGTTGCCCGTGTTGCGGATTTGGCTTTCCCAAATCTCTTGCCAATACCGCTTGGCGGCGGCAATGGCCTTGTCGTTCTTTGTCAGCATGCCGTATTGCAGAACACCAAGATAGACCACCAGCATCTCAATTCCCTTTTTCGAGCGTAGATCAAATATGCTGCCAAAGGAGAGCAGGGGCATATCGGTCGTTTCGCAATAGTCCAGCACGCGGGTGATAAATTGCAGATAGCGCTCATCTCCCGTGGCGCAATAGATGCGTCCAATGGCATACAGGCAGGAGATGTTTTGGCTGCCCATGTTACCGGCCTCCAGAATATCGGGGCAGGCGGGGTCAGCATAGGCTTGCAGTACAAAATCAGCCGCTCGCCGCGCAAGCGTCAGAATGCTTTCATCCCCCGTTGCCTCATACATCCGCACAAGACCGTACAGGGTAAAGCCGTGATTCCAAAAGGAGAAGGCGACCAGCTCCTTGCCGGGCGTCAAGCAACCAAGGTAGCCGTCCTCACGCTGATTTTCACGAATGCTCTCTACCACCGCCATGCCCTTTTTCAGCGCGCGCGCAT
Source organism: Clostridia bacterium (assembly GCA_017462545.1). GTDB lineage: Bacteria > Bacillota > Clostridia > Oscillospirales > CAG-272 > UBA1740. Next base: position 9,233 of record JAFTQX010000032.1, on the reverse strand, counting down.
CTCCCTCACTCTCGTAATAATAGGCACAGAGGTCCATAAACTTGCCGGTAAATTCCGGCTCGGCGTAGGATTCGTCAAAAATCCCCGCGTAGACTGCAGCGTGCTTGCTTTCGTCAATTTTTTCATAAAAGTTTCGTCTGACCTTCTCGAAGCAATCCTTCAAAATGCCGTTGTGCAGGCTGATGCGCTTGCTCATCATAGAGGGCCTCCTTTGTTCTTGATGCTATGACTATTGTACCGCTTTTTTTGAGACATAGCAATATCAAAATTCCATGCTTTTGCAAAATAGCATGATATTATGTTGATTTTTTATATCAACCGTGGTATAATAACGGTAGAACGCAAAAGGAGATTCCCCTTATGTCAAGCAACATGTTCTATCTTGTTCGGTTGGATGCGATGCGAAAAAAGCAGGGCAGTGCAGACGGTATGATTGCCGACTATCTGCTTGCCAATCCCCACAAGATTGCTACGTTGACCGTATGGTCGCTGGCAGAAAAGACAAACACCAGCTATGCCAGCGTTTGTCGTTTTTTCAAAAAGCTGGGGCTTTCCGGCTTTCGCGAATTTAAAAAGCTGTTTCCCGACACGCGTACAAGCGAGATGCGGGATTTTTCAATAGAGTCGGAGACAGTGGCCTCTTTTGAGGAGATCAGCACGCGTATTTGTGAATACTCCTCCGGCGTGATCGGCAGCCTGCCGCGGCTTTTGCGGCGTGGGGAGGTCGAGCGAACGGTAGAGCTGATGAAGAACGCGGAGCAGGTGCATTTTATTGGTCTTGGCACCTCGGCGGTGACGGCGCAGTATGCCTATACCAAGTTTTTCCGCCTCAAGCACGTCTGCTCCTTTGAGCGGGATATCATTCTTGCCAAAATGAAGGCCTCGCAGATGAAGGAGAGCAGCGTCCTGTTTGCCGTTTCCTCCTCCGGCAGAACCAAGAGCATATTGGAGATCGCCCGCATTGCGCGGCAAAACGGGGCAACCATCATTGCCATCTGCGATTTTGAAAACTCGCCGCTCTCGACCATGGCGGATATCAGCATTTGCACCACCGTGCGGGATTCCAATAAGTACATCGATACTGATTTCCCGCATATCCAAGGGCAGATTACCATTGTGGATATTCTGTATGCCTACATGTATCACAAAACTCCGTCCTTCTCCTCTCGTAAGATCAAGGAGACAAAGGATGCGGTTGATGTCGATAAGGTGAGATGAGGAGCAATGAAAATATGATGAAAAAAACCATACTATCTATTCTGATCGGCTTGTGTGCGGCTTGCTTTTTGTGCAGCTGCGCGTTGCTTTCAAGTAAGCTCAAGGTGGAAACGGAAGATCTCAACGGCGAAGAGGACTACTCGCTGGCGGTATTGACCGAGGATGACATATGCGCGGAAGACCACGATAGCTATTGTGTCGTTTATGGATTTTCACCCAGTGGGGAGAAGAGCTTTTCCGAGGAGGACTACTGGCATGATGCAGACATCACAAAAGCCAATGCTGTCACGCCGCTTTCGGGTGTGGCGCTTGTACAGGTAACCTACGGCAAGGAGGATACGGTTACCTTTACCGTGGAATGCACGCGCACCAAGGGGAATATGCGAATTGTGCTGCTGGATGAGAATTTAGCCATCATCCACGATTTCAGTATTACGGAAACATCAAGCTATACCGTCCATCACGCGAAGGGAAAGGAGTTTGAAATTCGCGTGGCGGGCGAAAGCGCAGAGTTTACTGTAACGGTAGAGCGAGAATTTTCAAGTGAATAAAAAACGCCCCGACAGATTTACCATCTGTTGGGGCGTTTTCGTGCTGCAATATTATCCGATCTCCGCAATGACCTCTACCTCGACCAAAGCACCCTTGGGCAGGGCCTTGGCGGCTACGCAGCTGCGGGCCGGTTTTTCCACAAAGTAGCGGCCGTAGATCTCGTTAAACGCGGCAAAATCGGCGATGTCAGCGAGAAAGCAGGTGGTCTTGACAGCCTTCTCATAGGAGGAGCCTGCCGCCGCCAGCACCGCGCCCAGATTTTTCATCACCTGCTCGGTCTGCTCGGCAATGCCGCCGTCAACCAAATTGCCGGTTGCCGGATCAATGGCGATCTGGCCGGAGGTGTATACCAAGCCGCCGCTTACCACCGCCTGCGAATAGGGGCCGATGGCACCGGGAGCTTTATCGGTTGCGATCTTTTTCATCGTTTTTTCTCCTTATAACAGCTTAAAATCGGCATCGGTCAAGGCCTGCTTGATCTCGCGAATGTGCTCTTGATTTCTCGTCTCCAGCACGATGCGCAGATAGCAGCCGTTAACATCCGAGCCTTCGCTCGCACGCTCGTGGTGCACCGAGATGACGTTGCCGCCAAGATCGGCAATGATGCGGGAAACATTCTTCAGCTGACCCGGCTTATCCACCAGCTCGATCGTCAGCTGGCAGGTACGACCGGACATCAAGAGACCTCGGCTGATCACACGGGAAAGAATGGTCACATCAATGTTGCCGCCCGAAAGCAGGCAAACGACCTTCTTGCCGCGAATATCGATCTTGTTGAACATAGCAGCAGCAACTGCGGCAGCACCCGCGCCCTCGGTGACCAGCTTATGCTTTTCCATCAAGGCAAGGATCGCCGCAGCGATCTCGTCATCCGTCACGGTTACGATCTCGTCTACATACTTGCTGCACAGGTCATAGGTCAACTCACCCGGCTGCTTGACGGCAATGCCGTCTGCAATGGTAGAAACACCGGAAAGTGTTTCAATCCTTCCATCACGCAGGGAATTGCGCATGGAGGGCGCACCGCTTGCCTGTACGCCATAAACCTTGACATGGGGATTGAGTGCTTTGACGGTAAAGGCAATGCCCGAGATCAGGCCGCCGCCGCCAACCGGCACGATCACCGCATCCATATCGGGAATCTGCTCGGCAAGCTCCAGCGCGATGGTGCCCTGGCCGGCAATGACATCCTCATCGTTGAAGGGGTGAATAAAGGTGTATCCCTTTTCATCACGCAGCTCAAGTGCGCGTCGGTAGGCATCATCATAGACCCCCTCCACCAAACACACCTCGGCACCGTAGCTTTTGGTTGCCTCTACCTTGGAGATGGGGGCACCATCCGGCAGGCAGATCACGGCCTTCAGCCCGTTTTTCTTGGCGGCCAATGCCACACCCTGTGCATGGTTGCCTGCCGAGCAGGCAATCACGCCGCGTGCCTTCTCCTCCTCTGTCAGGCGAGACATCTTGTAATACGAGCCGCGCACCTTAAAGGAACCGGTGATCTGTAGGTTTTCCGTCTTGAGATAGATCTCGGCCTCGGGATTCAGCTTGGGGGCGGGCAGCACGTCTGTTTTGCGGACAACGTTTTTCAGTACATAGCCCGCACGGTATACATTATCAAGTGTTAGCATGGTTGCTTCCTTCTGCGGCAGAAGCCGCAATGTTAGAGTAAACTTTCAATAAACTGCTCGGCGCAGCGGGCAGAGCGATAGCCGCGCTTCAAGGCGAAGGACTCTGCCTCTCGCTCCAGCTCAGCCGGATCACGCGTGATGCCGTGGCGCTCGGCCAGCTCATGAATGATCTCCAAATACAGCTTTTTCTCCGGCTTGGCAAACAGCACCGTCAGACCAAACCGCTCGGAAAGGGAGAGGTTCTCCTGCACGGTATCGTTGCGGTGAATGTCGTTGCCTGCGCGGTCATCAAAGGTCTCCTTCACGATGTGGCGGCGATTGCTTGTTGCATAGATCACCGCATTCTTTGCCCGCGCGCTGGCAGAACCCTCCAAGGTCGCCTTCAGCATGCTGAAGGTATCGTCGTTCTGGTTAAAGGAAAGATCATCAATAAAAATGATGAATTTCAGCGGGTTGTCTGCGATCTCCCCCATCACTCTCGGCAACTGCAAAAGCTGATTCTTGCGAATCTCAATCAGGCGCAGCCCTTGGTCAAAATAGGCGTTAGCGACTGCCTTAACGGTAGAGGATTTTCCCGTTCCCGCGTCACCGTACAGTAAAATGTTGGCGGCAGGACGTCCCTCTAAAAACATCACGGTATTGTCAATAACGCGCTGTCTCTCCTCACGGTAGCCGATAAAGCGATCAAGCGAGATGCGGTCAGCACTGGCAATGGGCAGAATGCTGCCGTCCTCGCCAACAGAAAACATGCCGTTTGCGGCAAAAATGCCGTACCCGTGGCGGCCGATGGCAGCCGTGCGTTCCTCATATTCGGCACGCAGGTCAACGGGGGAGGAGGAAAAGGCGGGCAGATAATCCAGGTCGCCCATGTCGGCGGCAAAATCTGCTGTGGTCAAGGCGGCAAAGCTCGAAAGCGTGGTCAGCTCGTTTGCGGCACACAACGCGATGTGTGGGCTGGGGCGAGCCATGTTGCCAATGGTCTTGACATATACGTTCTCATCCTCAAATACCAGACGGCGGACGCAATCGGTTAGATCGGCACCGCCGGCATAGATCTCTGCGACAAAGGCACCATATGCCATGCGGCGGGTGGCAATGTCGCCCCCTGCACGGCAATAGGACATAAAATGTGTCAAAAGCGGCTTTTTCAAAATGCCACCAAAAACGGCAAAGCGGCAAAGCCTGCCGTAGATTTGTTGAATGGTGGACATGATCTTACAGCATTTCGATGATCTTGTCGGTCATCTCTTTTGTGCCAAGTGCCTCACCACCGTGGGCAATATCTGCCGTGCGGTAGCCTGCGTTCAGCACGCGGTCAACGGCACCCACGATCGCCTCCGATTCCTCTACCAGGTTAAAGGAATAGAGCAGCATCATAGCAGCCGAAAGAATGGTGGCGATCGGGTTTGCCTTGTTCATCCCGGCAATGTCGGGGGCGGAGCCGTGAATCGGCTCGTAGAGTCCGCGTGTCGTGTTGCCAAGCGAGGCAGAGGGCAGCATGCCGATCGATCCGGTGATCTGCGAAGCCTCATCCGAGAGAATGTCGCCAAACATGTTGGAGGTGACAATCACGTCAAACTGCGCCGGGTTGCGTACCAGCTGCATCGCCGCGTTATCCACCAGCATGTCAAGGCATTCTACATCCGGGTACTCGGCCGCCATTTCGTGTACGATCTTGCGCCACAGGCGAGAGGTATCCAGTACGTTGGCCTTGTCAATGCTGGTCAGCTTTTTATTCCGCTTGCGGGCGGTTTCAAAGGCCACCTTGGCAATCCGTTCGATCTCCATACGGCTGTAGCTTTCGGTATCGTAGGCTTCCTCACCGTATTTGCCCTCGCGCGTGCCGCGCTCACCAAAATAGATGCCGCCTGTCAGCTCGCGCACGATCATAATATCAAAGCCGTTTGCCACAATATCCTCGCGCAGCGGGCAATCCCCCTTCAGCGCGGGATAGAGCTTGGCGGGGCGCAGGTTGGTAAACAGCTCCATGGCTGCGCGAATGCCAAGCAGTGCCTTTTCGGGGCGCATATTTCCGGGCAGGGTGTCCCACTTTGGGCCGCCAACAGCACCCAACAGCACGCTGTCACTTGCAAGGCAGCCCTTCACGGTCTCCTCCGGCAGCGGAACGCCACAGGCGTCCAGCGCCGCACCACCGATCAGGTACGGGGTAAACTCAAATTTGTGGTTGTATTTGGTAGCAATGGCCTCTAACACGCGAACGGCGCTGTCCACGATCTCCGGGCCAATGCCGTCACCTCTTAATAAACCGATCTTGTACGTCATAATGAGATCCTTTACTGAATATCGCCGCGGCGGATGGATTCTACCAGCCCGCCGTTTTCGATAATTTTTTGAATAAAAGCAGGGAAGGGCTGCGTTTTGTACTGCTTGCCCGTGGTGCGGTCATAGAGGATGCCCGCATCCAGATCTGCCTCTACCACGTTGCCGTTTTCGATCGCCTCAGCAGCCTCCGGGCATTCCAGAATGGCAAGGCCGATGTTGATCGCATTGCGGTAGAAGATGCGCGCAAAGCTCTTGGCAATGACCAGAGAAATGCCGCTTTCCTTAATGGCAATGGGCGCGTGCTCGCGCGAGGAGCCGCAGCCAAAGTTGTTGCCTGCCACCATGATGTCACCCGGGCGCACCTTTTTGGCAAAGTCGCGGTCAAGATCCTCCATGCAGTGTGAGGCAAGCTCTTTTTTATCAATGGTATTGAGATAACGGGCGGGAATGATAACGTCAGTATCCACGTTGTCACCGTATTTGATGACATTTCCTGTAAATTTCATGCTCGATCACTCCTTTCCGATCTCGTTTGGGTCGGCAATGCGACCCGCAATGGCACTGGCTGCCGCAACGGCAGGGCTGGCGAGATAGACCTCACTCGTCACATCGCCCATACGGCCAACAAAGTTGCGGTTGGTGGTTGCCACCGCGCGCTCACCCGCTGCCAGAATGCCCATGTAACCGCCAAGGCAAGGCCCGCAGGTAGGCGTAGAAACAACACATCCGGCCTCAATAAAGATCTTCAGCAGGCCGTTTTCCATCGCTTTGAGGTAAATATCCTGCGTGGCGGGGATGATGATAGCACGCACGTTTTTAGCAACCTTGTGACCCTTGATGATCATGGCCGCTTCTTCAAGATCCTTATAGTGACCGTTGGTGCAGGAGCCGATGACGACCTGGTCGATCTTCACATCGCCAATTTCATCAAAGGTGCGGGTGTTTTCGGGCAGATGCGGGAAGGCAACTGTCGAGCGAATGGTCGAGAGATCGATCTCGTAGGTCTTTTCATAAACGGCGTCCTCGTCAGCTGTATAACGCTTGATCTCGCGATCAGAGCGCTCCTTGACATAGGCCTCGGTTTCCTCGTCCACCTCAAAAATACCATTCTTGGCACCAGCTTCAATTGCCATGTTGCAAATGGTCAGACGATCATAGATCGAAAGGGCGGCGACCCCCTCACCGACAAACTCCATCGAGCGGTAAAGCGCGCCGTCTACGCCGATCTTGCCAATGATGTGCAAAATCACATCCTTACCGGAAACGTAGCGGTTCAGCTTGCCCTTCAAGACAAATTTGATCGCGGCAGGCACCTTGAACCATGCCTTGCCTGTGGCCATGCCGCAGGCCATGTCGGTAGAGCCGACACCGGTAGAAAATGCGCCAAGCGCACCGTAGGTGCAGGTGTGCGAATCTGCACCGATCACCACATCACCCGGCACAACCAAGCCCTTTTCGGGCAAGAGGGCATGCTCAATGCCCATGCGGCCAACGTCGTAAAAGTGGGTGACCTGTTTTTCCTCGCAGAAATCGCGGCACATCTTGCACTGTATCGCTGCCTTGATATCCTTGTTCGGGGCAAAGTGATCCATGACCATGGTCACACGGTCGCGGTCGTAGACCTCGGTCGCGCCGATCCGCTCAAATTCACGGATGGCAACGGGAGAGGTAATATCATTGCCCAGTACCCGGTCAACATTGACCAGGATCAGCTGCCCTGCCTCCACGCAATCGAGACCTGCGTGGTCGGCAAGGATCTTTTGTGTCATCGTCATTCCCATTACGAGAGTTCCTTCCTGATTTTAACGGTTGATAATAGCGCCCTTGTCGGCAGAGGATACCATGGCGGCATACCGCTTGAGGTAGCCGGTGATATTTTCCTTGCGCTTGATGGGCATTTCCGTCCGCCGTCTTTCCAGCTCCTCGGGGGATACCTTCAGCTCGATGCGGTAGGCGGGGATATTGATCGAAATGATGTCGCCATCCTGAACGTAGGCGATCGGGCCGCCGCTGACAGCCTCCGGCGAGACATGGCCGATAGAGGCGCCGCGGGTAGCACCCGAAAAACGGCCATCCGTAATTAAGGCCACATCCTTATCTAGCCCCATGCCGGCAATGGCAGAGGTGGGGGAGAGCATTTCTCTCATGCCGGGGCCGCCGCTGGGACCCTCGTAGCGGATCACAACCACATCCCCCTTCACGATCTTGCCGGCGTAAATGGCGGCAATGGCCTCTTCCTCGCTCTCATAGACCTTGGCAGGCCCCTCGTGCACCAGCATTTCGGGAGCTACGGCACTGCGCTTGACCACGCAGCCATCCGGGGCAAGGTTGCCCTTTAATACGGCAATGCCGCCCGTTTTGCTGTAGGCATTCTCCGGTGTGCGGATCACGCTTGTATCTCGGTTGGTGGCGTTTGCAATGTTCTCGCCCAGCGTTTTGCCCGTACAGGTCATCACGGTGGTATCCAAAAGCCCCAGCGAGGCGATCTCCTTTAAGACGGCGTATACGCCACCGGCTTCATTGAGATCCTCCATATAGGTCGGACCGGCAGGGGCAAGGTGGCACAGGTTGGGGGTCTGTTCGCTGATGCGATTGACCTCCTCCAGGTCAAATTCCACGCCGCACTCGTTGGCAATGGCCGGCAGGTGCAGCATACTGTTGGTCGAGCAGCCAAGTGCCATATCGGCAGTAATGGCATTGCGGATCGCCGCTGCGGTCATAATATCCCGCGGGCGGATGTTCTTGCGCACCAGCTCCATCACCTGCATGCCGGCGTGCTTGGCCAGCTCAATGCGGGCAGAGTAGACAGCGGGAATGGTGCCGTTGCCGCAAAGCCCCATGCCCATAACCTAGGTCAGACAGTTCATGGAGTTGGCGGTGTACATGCCCGAGCAGGAGCCGCAGGTGGGGCACACCTTTTCCTCAAATTCGCACAGCTTGGCTTCATCAATCTTGCCGGCATTGTAGGCACCAACTGCCTCAAACATGCTGGAAAGACTGCGCTTTTCTCCGCCCACGCGGCCGGCCAGCATCGGCCCACCGCTGACGAAAATGGTAGGAATGTTCAGTCGTGCCGCGGCCATCAATAGGCCGGGCACGTTTTTATCACAGTTGGGAATCATCACAAGACCGTCAAAGCCGTGTGCCATGACCATGGCCTCGGTCGAGTCGGCAATTAGGTCACGGGTGACAAGCGAGTATTTCATACCCGTGTGTCCCATGGCAATGCCGTCACATACCGTAATGGCGGGGAACATGATGGGCGTACCGCCCGCCATGGCTACGCCAAGCTTGACCGCATCGGTGATCTTATCCAGGTTCATGTGTCCCGGCACGATCTCATTATACGAGCTGACAATGCCGATGAGAGGGCGTGATTGCTCCTCCTTCGTCAGACCCAGCGCGTGGTAAAGCGAGCGGTGCGGGGCATTTTGAAACCCGTCAACAATCGTTTCTTTTATCATAAGCGGTACCCGGCCGATCAGTTGTTGATCAGCTTATCCTCATCGCTCCAGCTGTACAGCTTGCGGATGTCCGCGCCGACGATCT
>JAFTQX010000031.1 GCA_017462545.1 Clostridia bacterium | reverse complement strand
TTGAGACGGTTGATGCTCTTGCGGATGGTCTTGAAGTTGGTCAGCATACCGCCGGGCCAACGCTCGTTAACATAGTACATACCGCACTTCAAGGACTCTTCCTTAATGGTCTCGGCAGCCTGTTTCTTGGTGCCGACGAAGAGAATGCTGCCGCCCTCGGCCGCAACACTGCTTACAAAGTTGTAAGCCTCTTCAAACTTCTTAACGGTCTTCTGCAGGTCAACAATGTGAATACCGTTTCTTTCGGTGAAGATGTACTCAGCCATCTTCGGATTCCACTTCTTGGTCGGGTGACCGAAGTGAACGCCTGCTTCAAGCAGCTGCTTGATGGATACTACGAACATGTTACTGTTCCTCCTTGGTTTTTCCTCCACAGCAAGACTGCTATGCGACCCAAAAACGGGCACCGGCATACGCTCCTCTTACTGTGTGTGTAATAATTTCTGCATTTTGGCGCAGATAGGGGTATTATAACGCATTCTTTCTAATAATGCAAGTCCTATTTTTATGTTTTCTCGAATGTTCACACTTTTTTTACATTTTTATTTTCTTTTTCCACGAGGTGACTTGGGCGGTGGGCAGCAGCCCTCGGCATCCACCAGGATAATATCTTCCCCGATCTTTTGGATCTTTTCCCATGGTACGACGATGTTTTCACAGCCAAAGAACCCGCTTTTGACGGGAATCACGATGGCGGTCACGCGGCCGTCACACACATCAAATTCGATATCGGTCACAAAGCCGAGACGGCGACCGTCACAGGAATTGATGACCTCCTTTTCACGAAAGCTCTCACCAGAACAGCATCCCATACAAGAATCCTCCTATAATAATGTTGGCAGCAGAAAAAGCGCACGGCGCAGTCGGCGATAAATCACAGGCGCATCCCGAATGGGAAGCGGATTTTGCCCTAAGCCGCACTCAATGGTATACGCCCGCAGACGAAGCCCCTCTGCCGCATAATCACTCATGCCGCCATAGGCGGCCATGCCGTCCGCCTCGCCAAGGCGGTAGCCGGTCAGGCGGGCAAGCCGCATTCCAAGTGCATCGGCTCCCGCAATCGGCGGCGAAACAGGATGATAAAAGATCTCTTCCCCCTGCGAATGCAGTGTTAAAATGGCGGCAGGCTGCAAAATAGCAAGGAAGGCAGCAAGGGCAGCCGTCTCCGGCTCTGAAAAGGGGTATTCCCCACTATACCGCGTTGGGCAGCCACCGGTAATGCCCGCCTCTTTTTCCTTTACGCGATACGCACAAAAGCCGGCATCATAATTATGATTCAGATCCACACCGCGCGCGTTAGCCTGCCAGCGAGAAAAATCGGTTCTGCCGCCATTTTGCCGCACAAGTCGATCAGATAAGGGGCCTCCCGCCGCCGCGCCATGCAGCTCGATCTCCACCCCATCCGGATTGAGCATCGGCAACATATAAAGGCTGTGATCCTCCGGCAGCGGCGGCTTGCCAGTTCGTTCCTCGATGCGAGCGAGATCGTCGATGAGGCGGTAGAGGATCAGCGATGTGATCCACTCCATACCGTGATGCGCCCCCACATAAAGCAGCGCGCGCTTACCACAGCCAAGGCGTGCATATCGAAGCTCCTCACCCAGGATGCTGTGACCGATCGCCCCCCAAAAAAGTCGCGGATGTCGAGTTTTCAAATATGTCGTTATCTCCGCCTGCCGCCTTTTATCGGGCGGCTTTTTGAAAAAAGCAAAGCGTTTTTCCTCCATGTTGATGCCTCCCTTCTCCATCCTATGCCCCAAATGTGAAAAAAATGTGATGCACCTTGTTTTTTTTCACGCAATGTGCTACAATAGAAAAGAGAAAGCAAGGAGACCACCTTTATGGAGATTTCGGCAAGCAGCCGGTTAGACCTGCGCACTTTACGGGCCGTCAACGCACTGGCCCTGTTCGGCAAAAAGGATCCTCGAAAATCCTTGTGGCGGCGTACCATTCTTATTGCTGTTTGCGCCTCGATTTTACTGCTTTCCGAGCTGCTGATGCTGGCTCTTGGCGATAGCCTACCACCATGGATGTTTATTGTGATGGGAGTATGCGTCCTCTTAACACTCTTCATGCTGTATCTGTACTACATTGCCCCCAAACGACAATATAAAAAGCTGGGCAAGCAGGCCAACGTGGAAAACCACTATTTCTTCCACGAGCAGGACATGCGCATAACCGCGGAAGGGGCAAACGGCTTCCACTCCGAGGAGACGATTCCCTATTCCATGCTGCATGCTCTGAAGGAGACTACTGCGTATTTTTTCGTTTACCTTGATAAAATACACATTTTCCCCGTTGATAAACGAACCCTTTCTGCTACTGAAATTGACACGGTGCGCACATGGCTCTCTGCCGTGCTGCCGTATACACTATGCCATTATTAAGGAAGACCGCCGATGAACGAACCAACCAAAACAAAACGATCTCCGATCCTACTCTTAACGCTCATTCTGCTCGGCATGGCCTTGCTGAATGTGATACTGTCGGCGCTCAGCACGATCATAAAAGACTCGGTAGCCGTCCTCATGATTTCCTTTGCTTGCGAGCTGCTTTCACTGTTTGTAACGGTGATCGGATTTGGTGCTGCTTTGTTTTATCTGTCGAGAGCAGAGAGCGGCCTGGCCTGCAGGCTACTGTTGCTAGCCAACGTGATTTCCATGGTTCCGTTGCTGTATGCCGCTGTGCAAACTGCCATTGACAACCCGGACCTCTTTGCTGATGCACTGATCATCGGCATTCTATCTGCCATCGGCAACACCATTCTGATGCTGGGGTTCCACCTGTTGCTGCTGCTGATCTGCTGGCTGCTTTTCTTCCGAAACAAGGCGCCACAGACCGATGCCCCCCGCCTTCTGCCTCGCCAAAATCGACTCGCCCTTTCCAACCTGATCGTGATCGGCGTGATGTTTATCTATCAGATCATCGGCGTAACGATTGACGCGGTTGATTTTATCTCCGAATACTGGCCCACCGTGTATCCCAACGAAATCGCCTCTATCGTGTTCGACTATATCTTTGTAGTCGCTTCACTCCTGCTCGGATATTTGATTCAACACATCACGCAGGCCCTGCTGTACGAGGCAGATACACAAGCATAAAAAAACACAGCCATGCACACGCATGGCTGTGTTTTTTATAGATCAGGCGAACAGTAGGCACCATTCGGCAGAAGCGGACACTCGCGAAAAAGTGTGGCCACAGCCGCACGATACTCGGCGAGATTTGCCGCACGGCGAATACGGCGACAGGCCTCTTCTCCGTTCTCAAACAAAAAACGCTGATAATTCCACAAATCGGCCATGCGACAAAGCAGGCTTTTACCATCTCCCATACGGCGGCGGTTTTCTTCCAGAATGCGGTCATGCATCTCGCGCAATCGGGCGCGCTTGTCTCCTACATTCTCGCCCCGCAGCTCAAGAAAAAGAGCGGGATTGGCCACGGCACCACGACCAAGCATGATGCATGAAGCTTTCGGCACCTTTTCAAGAAACGCAGAATAATTCGTGGCAGAAAAGACGTCTCCATTATAGCAAAGCGGCATGGCGGCATACTGCTCGGCATAGTGGTAAGCACGCAAGCGCAGGCTGCCTCGATAAAAGTCCTGCCTCAGACGAGGATGAATCGTCAATTGTGAGATCGGATAGGTGTTGTACACATCCAGGATTTCAGGAAACTCGTTTTCTGCCCCATAGCCGATACGTGTCTTTACCGAAACACACATCCCCGGCGCTACACCGTCAAGGCAGTCAAAGAGCTCCTCAAAGAACGCACGCATCTCATCAAGACAAAGCAAAAAGCCCGCGCCCTTATGCTTGGCACTGACGGTGCCCGATGGACAGCCGCAATTGAGGTTGATCTCTCGGTAGCCGAGGGCATGCAGCTGTGCGGCGGCGATGAGAAAATCAGATGCGCGCTTTGTCAACAGCTGGGGGATGGTGATCGCTCTGTCATCCTCGTCAAGCTCGGCCATTTCCTTTTTGGAAAGTCCGATGCTGCTTGGCGAATAAAACGGCGTAAAATACTTGTCCACACCGCCAAACACAGCAGCGTGGGCGCGGCGATACACGCCTCCCGTAAGCCCCTCAAGCGGGGCAAAATACAAGGTCATTGCTCTGCCCCTTCCTCCTCAGCCAATGCGCGAGAGGCCTCGTTGATCTGGGCAGCCAAGCGTGCCGCGCGCGCCGCGTTTTTGGCAGCGCGACCGGGGCGGCGCAGGGGCTTATCGGGGGCTTTTTCAAAGATGAAAAAATAGGGAGCAGACGGCGAATTGAGAAGCTGAAAGCGCGAGGCACAAATGCGGTAGCGGCTAAGCGTGGCCGCGTATTCCGCAAGCATGTCGCCCTCCAGCCGCCCCTCATCATGACCGGGATAAACCGCTACAAGCAAAATCCCATCCGGTGCGAGGATATCCAATGCCGCCTCCACGGCCGGCAGTGTAGTCGCACGCTTGGTGGTGATGCCCTTCTCGTCTCCCCCGGGCAGATAGCCGAGATTGAACATTCCCGCCTTGATCGGCTCGTGGATAAATTCCTTCAATCGGTGATGCGAGGCGCAGATGAGGGTATAGTTTTGCGGTGCGCCTTGCTCCTCCAAGTGGCGGCGAGTAGAGATCAGCGCACTCTCCTGCAGGTCAAAGGCGTATACACGTCCACGTTCCCCCACGGTTTGGGAGAGAAAAAGAGTATCGTTTCCGTTGCCCATGGTAAAGTCGGCGGCAACATCCCCTTCCGCCAGATGGGCAAGGATAAAATGCTTTTGCAACGCGAGAAGATCAACCATAAAACACTCCTATTTCAGGCATAAAGCAAGGCAGATCAAGTTTTGTCTGCTTGCTTGAGATCAGCAAGCGGCTCTACATATGCGGTATAATTGGTCTTGTAAATGACAAAGCCCGGTTTCGCTCCGGCAGGCTTTTTGACATGCCGCACACGGGTGTAATCAACAGCCACAGGGCTACCGGAGGCAGCAGAATAATACGCAGCAATGGCGGCAGCCTGGGTATAGTCCTCGGCGGGTGGCTCTTCTCCACCGCAAACAAGGATCACATGAGAGCCGGGCACGCCCTTGGCGTGGAACCAAAGGTCTTCCTTTTCGGCCACGCGGAAGGTCAGCTGCTCATTTTGCAAATTGTTCCGTCCACACAGCAGACGATAACCACTTGCCGTGGTAAACTCACGCGGGCGGAGCTTGACATTGCGTGGCGGGGTATAATTCTTCATCCGAGAGGCATAGCCGGCGCGATACAGCTCGTCGCGGATCTCTACCAAGTCGGCCTCACTTTCAGCGCGATCAAGGAATTCTCGAACACCGGCAAGATACTGCAGCTCCGCCTCGGCAGAGGCAATCTGCTCCCCCAGCACGCGGGCGGCCGTTTTTGCTTTATTATAAAGCTTATACATGCGTTGAGCGTTGGCAGACGGAGTCAAGCGGCCATCCAAGCGCACCAGCACGTCACGCGGCTCTTCGCCGGCATAATCGGTCGCCAAAAATTCCGTCATTCCACGGGCAAGGCGATAGATGTTGGCCACGATCAGATCGGCCTCACGCCGATAGTCATCCGCCTTGGCGCAATCGGCAAGCTCCTCGCGCTGGGCGGCCAGCTTACGCATCAAGCGCGCCTCGGCGTGTGAAAGCAGCTGCAGCAGATCGGAGGCGCGCTGACGAATGCGCTCATGCCGATCGCGTTCACCAAAAAAGCGGTCAAGCAGCGTGGCAAAGGAATCGAGCGTTTCGGTGCGGGCCGCATTGCCACGATAGGCAGAGGGGGCATAGGTGTAATCCAGAGGGCTGCCATCCTCTCGAAGAACGAGGGTGGGCGTAAAGTCGCCCGCCTCCACCTTTGCAAACCAGGAAGAAAATTCGCGGCAGACGGCATTTTCATCCGCATCACCAACAAGTGTCTCGGACGAGCCGGTGGCACGATAGGCGATCTCTGCCGCTGTCTGCGAGGCAATGCCAAGGTAGTGATCGGATAAGGCGCGCGCCAAGGTTTTTCCCTCCGGAAGGGTGGCCAAAAGCGCGGCAAGCTCTGCCTCTGTTTCCGCAAGCGGATCACGCTTATCCTGCGCGGGCGGGGCCTCGTAGATCATGCCGGGCAGCACCTGCCGCTTGCGGCTGGTGGTAAAATCGACGGGGCGCAAAACGGCAAGGATCTTATCATTACCATCCAACAAAATCAGGTTGCTGTATTTGCCCATGATCTCGGCAATCAGCGTTTTTTCGGTTGGATAACCCATTTCGTCATAGCCGGCAAAGCGCAGGCGAGCGGCACGCTCAAAGCCGAGTTGCTCTCCCGCGATCAGCTTGGCCCCTGCCAAATGCTTTCGCAAAAGCATGCAAAACATAGGGGCAACGGCCGGATTTTCTTTATTGATGTGACTGAGCGCCATATGCGGCGTTCCCGCCCCGGCATTGATCACCAGACGATTACGCTGTCCGTGATCGGCAAGGATGAGGTCAATTTCATCGGCCGCAGGCTGGCAAACACGCTCAACCTTGGCTCCCGCGCAAGCATGATTCAGCTCCGTCAATACGGCACGGAGCATACCGCCATCATACGCCATCAGTCTCTCCTTCCAACATAGTAATAATATCTGCCCGTCACACGAAAGCCTGCGGCAAGAGCCACATGGCGCGAGGCCTCGTTATACCGCTGGCAACGGTACTCCACCGTCATACCACACGTAATCAGATCCTTTGCAAGAGCAGCAAGGCAGGCCGTGGCAAATCCCTTTCCGCGCATAGCGGGAATCGTCTCAACCCCCACCTCCACGACCGTCTCGCACTCCTCGGGCGATTCGTGTGTAACGGCAAGCGAAACAAGCTTCCCATCCACTTTGACACCGTAGCCAAGACAGCCTGTCTCGCAGGTCGCCTCAAGATCATAGGTGGTCTCATTCCCCTCTTCATCTGCCGCAACCAACGGCACCACTTGTACACACGGTGTGGGAATGGCACTTACACCATCCGCGCGGAGAACATACCCCCACCGATCACGAAAGCGATCATCGTGGTAGCCCCATTTTTCCATATACGGCGCAAGCCCTTCAAACAAAAAGTGAAGCGCCTCATCGGAGGTAGGATCATTCTCATACCTGTCAAGAAACGCGCGGGCAACCTTCTCCACCTGCGGAATGGCAGACAGAACCGTTCCGTGCGCGGGGGTATGCGTGAAGGAGATCGGAATCACGGTATCCCACTCGTTTTCAAAAACAAAGGCCTCTTCTTCGGCATCCAAAATCAAGCGGCTCACAGCATCCCCTCCTGTTCCAGCAGCATTTTTAGTTCAAAAGCAGACGATAAAACGCGGCAGCCGCAGGATTGCAGTCGTTCTCTCCCAACGGCATTGGCACAGATCAGCACACAATCAAAGCCGGCCGCGCGGGCACAGAGTGCATCATGTGCATTATCTCCGATAAAGAGAGCCTTCCCCGGCTTGCGCCGATCGCGCCACGAAAGCACCGCCTCCGTTTTGGAGCAGGCGTGCGCATCCTCCCGCCCAACGACCTCCTCAAAAAAGGAGAGTAGGCCGTGCGCGGCAAGCTGATCGCGCAAAATGCCCGCCTCCGAGGCAGAGAGCACGCTTTGCGGAATGCCGGCAACGGCAAGTGCCTCAATCAGCTCTCTCACTCCGGCACAAAGCGGAATAGTAGGCGTTAGGCTTTTGTATTCCACCATCCAATCGGCAGCGACCGAGGCATAGGTTTCTTTGGAAAAATCAAAGCCGAGATGGACATAGTAATCCTCTACCGGAAACCCAAAATGGCGAAAATGCTCATCAAGCGAGGGAACCTCGGGAAGACCTCGCTCACGCAGCAAGCGATTGGTAATTGCCATGCTGACGGCGGCATCATCTAATATGGTACCGTTAAAATCCCAGGCAATATGGTCGTAACGCATGGCACACCTCCACTTATGATAATAAGATATTATATCACATTACCATAAAAAATGCAAGGGCAACACACGCAAGAAAACGCGGCAGATTTCTCTGCCGCGTTTTCTTACGCTTTTCCATCCGCTTTGGTTGGCAGCTTTTCCTTTTTGCCATCCGGGCGTTGGATATAGGTATTTTCCAACGTACCGCGCAGCCCGGCGCGGAACTCGGCCACATAGGCAGCGCGCAGTGATGCCTGCTCTGTTTTTTCTTCATCGGTTAGCCCTTCTGCCTTGGATTTTCTGGCAAGAAAGTTGATTCTTTCGATTTTTT
>JAFTQX010000030.1 GCA_017462545.1 Clostridia bacterium | reverse complement strand
GGCTGCATAATCAGAACCGGTAGCGGTTACGTGACCGCCGGTGATCAGAATCGTGGCACCGTGGCTTCTATAGCCCAAGCCGATGCCGGCGCCGTTATCTGTGCTCTTGGCAACCACGGTGCCGCCGTGGATCTCGATCAGGCTCTCTTCCCCCTCATACCAGGAGCTGGAGCCGATGCCCGTCGTATAGCCGGTGGCGTATACCGTGCCACCCCAAATGCGTACCGTACCGGCAGAGCCCTCATAGCCCGCACCGATGCCGGAAGATGAAGAGCTGCCGGACGTAGCCGTCAGCGTGCCACCGTACACGGTCACGGTACCACCGTTGCCGTAGAAGCCGCCGCCAACACCTGCACCGTAGCGGCCGCCCGTAGCGGTAACACTGCCGCCGTACAGGGTAAAGCTGCCACCGTTGGCCAGGGGGCCACTGCTTAAGCCGTAGGCACCGCCGATGCCGGCTGCATCCCCCTTGCCGGTAGCGGTCAGGGTGCCGCCGGGCACGGTCAGCGTGCCGCCGCTTTCTTGCTGATTACCGCCGATGCCGGCCTGATAATCGGTGGTGGCGGCCGCCATCAGCATGCCGGAGCTATTTTCTTCTCCGTATACGGTAAGCGAATTGCCCTCGCCCGTCAGGCGGATACCGCCGTTTACGGTCAGGCGGCTACCATCCATCAGAATGAGATGCACCTCACCCGTAACGGTCAGGCGGGCGTTGATGGTCACATCCCCATTCACCACGTACCATCCGGCCGAAAGCGCGATCAGGCTGTCGCTTACCACGGTAAAGGTGGTGGGGGTCTTTTCGGTGGAGGTCAGCTTCTTGTCGGCGCTGCTCCACGCGTATTCGATATAGGTGATGGTATGACCGCAGGACGTACAGGCCGCGCCATCCAGCACGTGGGTAATGCTGCGGTTGTAGCCGCAAAGATTACATTGCGCGTCACAATTGTGATCAAAGACGTGAATATCGGTGCGTATTTCGCCACAGCTGTTACAGCCGGCATCGCAAGCATCGTCATAGCTGTGCGTGGTATCGGTACGGCCAACCTGCTTGCAATCGATACAGATGGTATCGCAATCGTAAGCATAGCTGTGCGCTTTTTCCGTATTGACAGTATTGCTGAAGCCGACCTCGCAGGGAATGGTGCGATAGACCCGCATGCCGCCCGGCACAGGGTACGCATCGGTACCCAACTGCTGGCCCCATGCATCGGCGCCCAGCAGCAGGGCCAGCGCGCCGGAGGCGGCCTGCTCGGCCGTGATGGTGGCGCACCCTTCGCTCGTGCCGGTGTACTGCCCGCCGTACAGCGTGGTGCCGTCGGCATAGCAGTTGATCAGACTGCCGGGGCGATCGCCGGTATTCCCGATTCCTCTGGTGTCACCCGCGATGAGACCAAAGCGATTGGTCGCGCCGGTGATGGTAGAGCTTAGCACCAGGCAGTTCTGCACGGTGCCCTCGTATATGCAGCCGGCAATGCCGCCGACCACGTAATCATCAAGGTCGATCACCGCATTGATCACGTAGCAATCGGTCACAAGACCCGTCTTGATCAGCTGGCCGACGATGGCACCGACACAGAAATCCGGAGCATTACTATTAGGCGTGATGATGCGAACACCGTTGATGCCGAGATTCTTAATGGTACCGCTGACGGTGCCGAAGAGACCGACAGAGGTTCCCTTCAATAGCGGGCTCATAAGCTCCATGTTGCGGATCTCATAGCCGCAGCCGTCAAAGGTGCCGGCATAGCCGAGATCAGTGCCGTAAGCAGTGTTATAGAAAGCTGTCGGCGCAATGGTCGTCCAGATACGACCATTGAGATCAATATCAGACACGAGACGGGCATTTGCCGCCTTGTTGCCGGCGTTTACGTGGGAAGCAAACCAGAACAGATTGCCCGCGTTTGCCAGCTCGTAATAGCCATCCTCGGCAAGCGTAGGCATGGCGTAGGCGCCACAGCAGCTATAAATACCGTTTTCAGCAGCCGCACCGTGCTCCACGGTCAGGGTGCCGCTCTTCTTTTCGATCTCGTAGCTGGCCGTTACGTCATTACCCTCGGCATCCAGAATGGTAACGGTGGCCGGGGTGATGATAAAGCGGTCGCTCTGCGTGATATCGATCGCATCAAAGGTGCCGCTTACGGTATGGCCCTCTACCAGGCCGTTTGCCGAAAGGGTAGTGCCGGTAAACTCGCCGTTATCGGCAACGCTTGCGTCTGCCGGGGTAACGGTTACCGCACGCTTGGCAATGGTAAATGCTACGGTCTCGCTACCGCCGTGCCCTTCCATCGTATAGGTAACGGTGGCGGTGGCGGTTCCGGCCAGCACGTTGTTGGTAGCGGTAACGGTATAATCAACGCCGGCTACCAGAACATTACCGTTTTCATCGGTTACTACCAGGGTAGGAACCTGCGCCTGGCCGTTATAGGAATAGGTGCCGGTAACGGTGGGGGTAAACAGCGCAGCCGCATCCTTCACCACCACGTATTGGCCGTCTACCTGCTGATAGGCCAGACCGTCATCCAAAAGCCAATAATAGTTGTCGTCAAAGGTACCGCCCTGAATGGTTACCGAGCCATTATCATGCTCGTAGGGGCGGCCGGTATAATCACCGTCTACAATGATCAGCTTGGCATTGTCGTTGGCCCAGGCAAAGCTGTGTGGCGTCTGTATGCCGCCGCCACGCGTGGTGGTCAGGGTCAGCTCGGCATAGCCGTTCAGCTCGAACAGCACGGAAAGGCTGCTACGGGTATAGATCGTATAGCCGTTAAAATTGATGGTACGAGTGCCTGCCTCCAGCACAATGCGGTCATAGAGATCCTCTACGTCGCTTGCTAACGTGATGTAGGAGGCACCGGATGCCACAGCATCGGTAAACTTGATGTAGGTGGTTTCACCCGCATCCAGCTCGCCGTCCCCGTCCGTATCGGCCCACGCCTCAAAGCTCCTGTAGGCCTCCCACAGGCCGCTCGTCTCGTCCTTCCTTGCCGAGCTGTTATCAGCTAAATAATCGGTCGGATCAAAATCAAAGTAACCGCTGACGATCGTAACGTATTCACCGGGCGCCGTTTCAAACAGTGCCGCACCGCGGTAAAAGGTACCGCCCTCAATGCTGGTATCGCTCAGCGTGCCGTCGCTATCCGACAGGATATAGGCAGAGCGGCTGGCATCCAGCACGCCGGTTTTCAGCAAACTGCTATCATAGATCACGTTGCCATTGCCCAGCAGGTGAAGCACAGAGCCCTCTGCCACCGTAATGGTATGCCCATTCAGATCCAGGCGGGTGTAATAGCCCACCTGCTGCTCGTACGGTACGCTTGCGGTGGTGTTGACATACGTCACGTCCTTCAGCAGCACCACGGTACCGCCGTAGGCTATCGCGTGAGAGAGGTCGCCAAAGCGATATTCACCCACGTCAAAGCTGCCGTTTTCGTTCAGATCGGTATAGGCAACTATATTTGCTACAGAGTGGATCTCAAACAGCCCTGCCTCGTTCTTTTCTGCCATGTAGTCCGGCGGCAGGAGGTAGTAGGGGTCAAAGCTGGTCTGGCACGTCATCAGGCTGGCGGTGGATCTATCATTCACGTAGATAGGGTTATTCGTATTCGCGTGGGCAAGCAGCCTGACCGCATAGCTATCGATCACCAGCTCGCCGTTTGTCACGTTGAAAAGAGTAAGACCGCTTTTCGCAGAGGCATCGATGATGCTTCCGCTTGCGCTATTTGTTGTTTCTACGGTCAGCTTGGCGCCTTGAACAGTGATCATCTGGTAGCCTGTAAAGTCATCGCTTGCCGTAATGCTCCTGTCCTTCAGGTCTAAGACAAATTCCGTGCCTTCCACGTTCGAAAGGAAGGAGACCCACGTATCCAGGGTTACGTCATTAACCAGTATCACGCGGCCGCCGCCTGCGCGGGATGCGGCATCTACCGCAGCGCCCAGCGTGTAGTAGGCAACCTCGCCATCATCAAAATGCCCATTGTTGTTTGCGTCAAAGATAGCGGCAGCCTCGGTAGTTCCAAACAGTGTTGCTACCCAGTAGCCGTGCTCATCCTCTACAAAATGGAGAAAGAGGCCTACAGTCTCATTCGTATGGCGGTAAGACCCGTCTTGCGGCTTTACGCTGGCGCTCACGCCGGGCGTTACGTCGATCCTACTGCTCTCGTCTGCGTAGAACATAAAGGCTACTGCCGGCGTATAGTGACCGTCCTCTAACAATATATAAGAACCGTCTTTGGCTTCAACCGTAGTACCAACGGCGCTTGCGCCGGCGTCAATCCGGCCGGTGCCAATACTATCAGCAATGGTAAGCGTAGAGCTATCCATAACTAAAATAAAGGCCGTGTTATTATTATAAGGCGCCTCTACCGTATAACCGCACAGGTCTAACGTGATGCCCTTGCCCCATTTCAGGGTGGCAACATCCACCTGCGAGCCGGCTAAGCAAAGCTTGGCACCGGTCGGTGCAGCGTTGAATGCACCGGTCAGATCCGTATATCTGCTTTCGTCTGCATCGATACGCCTATTATCATTCGCATCGTTCCACACCAGGCTATGCATTTTGGTGAGGACCTCATAGGTGCTCGCGTCTGCCATATGGTCGTTAAAGGTCGTGTAGGTGTTGACCGGGTCGCCGTCTGACGCATTGCGCGGCTTTTCCAGCTTTTCCAGCATCACGGTCTTTTTGGTAGAGCTTTCCGGCACCGCATGGTCACTGATCATATAGGTGCTGTACACCTCGGGAACAAAGGCAACGTAAACGCCATCTCCCTCGGTATCTACCATCGTAAGGGCGGCAACGTGCTCGCCCTCGTCATCGTATACATGCAGGTAATATTTGTCTGCCCATTCCTCATACGGGTCAAACTGCACGGCGTGGTATTCCTGCTCCCAATCCGCATGCAGGATCGAACCCCGTGCTACGTATGTCGGCTCGGTCGCACTTGCCCCCAGCTGCATGATGCCCAAAGCGGTGCAAATCGCCAGCGCCATGATCATGGCGACGATCACGCCCAGTTTTGTTCTTTTACTTGTTTTTTTGTGTGTCATATGGGTTTTCCTCCGAAATTGATAGGTGGGAATTGGTGAATTGTTTTTCTTCTTCATTCTATTCGTTCTGCCGCTCGCGGTTGCCTTCATGCAAGCAGATGCCAAGAAACTCCTCGCCGCTTTGGTAGTGACTGCAGGTGTGGCATCCATCCTCCGGTGACTGCCCCTTATAATGGGGGCAAACACTCTGCATGGCGGTGACAAACGGTAACCCATTTGCCGTGTAACGCGGCTGTTTTATAAAATCGGGATAGATGGGGATAGGCTCGCTATATCGGCTGTCCCGCTCACGCTCATCGTAATAGCCGTAATATAATGGAAAGCTGATGCCAAACACGGTCAAAACCTTGTAAAGCTCGCCCTCGCGCGCTGCTCTCTGCATGGCCCTTCTCCTTTCATATAAGAAGTCATGCCGGCAAAAATAAAAAACCGGCCTCCTGACGTATATCAGTATACCGGTTTTTTCCTAAAAAAACATCCACCAAAAATGAGATTTTTTAGACAGAATAAATTGTCGATTTTACAGAATATAGGAGAATTCGCTTTTGCCCTTTACGCCCGTTTTTTGGACAACACGCAAAATGGTCTGTTTGATCGTAGACTCGGATAGGTAGAGCGTCGCAGCAATCTCCTTTGTTGAAAAACCAAAGGCGCAAAGCTTGGCAATCTCTCGCTCGCGGGGTGTCAGGTTGGTGGCAATATTGCGGTTTCGCACCGCGCCGCTCAGCTTGGCCCAACCGACACTATAGGTACGATACAGCTCCTTAATAGCGAGAACGGCCCCCTCATCCTGCAGCGCGATCCGCTCCTCCAGCAGACCGTCAAAATGCCGCACATACTCGGTCAACACGCCGTAAAGCCCATCCGGCAGCGCGAGCGCAATGGCTTTATCCATATGCGCAACAGCACGCGCATGGTCGCCCGCGTTGTGATAAGCCACGGCACAGGACATGCGCAGATAGATCTCCGGCAGGACGGTTTTATCCACCACCGCCTGCGTAATTAACGGCTCAATTGTATTGGGTATCATACGCATGAGAGCCAGTCCCTGCACGCCCTCCACCTCGATCTGCCGCGAGGCAAGCGCAAATGCTGCCATATACAAATATTTGATGTAAAACACCTTTGTAGCGGGATGTGAATCAGCCGGCAGTGCCTCAAAATTGCCGGAAACAAACCAGTCCGGGAAATCTTTATTATCGTAAACAGAGCTATCGACAATCGCAAGCGCCAGCGAGATGATCTCTTTTTCCTTCTCACCATCGTGGGGAGCCTCACAGATATGGCGTTTGGCCTCCTGCCATAAATAGATATCCCCCCGCCAAATAGCGCACAGAGCTAACAGCATGCCGCCACCAAGAATGGCATAAAAGCCGGAATGGGAGGAAAGGAAGTAGCGTGCACGGTCATAGACCTTATCGATCTCACCGCGACGATAGGCTATCTGCGCGCAGTAAAGCGCATAGGCCTCCGGGTTGTTTTCCAGCATGCTGCCGCACGCATCCGCCTCACCCGCGTGGTGATAGATATTGGTCATATCCAAAAAGGGCGATTTGCGCGGCATGGGCATATGCGGCACTTCCCCTTTGGCGGCGCTGGGCAGCACCGCGTGGGCAGGAATCATCCATGTACGCTCCCATCTGGTTGCCCCTTTGATCTTCCCCTCTTTACACAATCCCTGCACACGGCGCGGGGTTACCCCCCACTTCTCTGCTGCCTGCTTGACGGTAATCAGATTCATGTCCGCCCCCTTTTTCGTTCAAGCGAAACAAAATTCTCTCGTTATTTCGTTGTATCGAAATTTTTGAATTTTATATTTCGTTTGAACGAATTTATTGCAAAAAATCAGTTCGTTCAAACGCAATTTTGTTTTCATTATACCATGAACGCCTGTATTTGTCAAGCCGCGACTACTATAAAAAACACCGGCGCCCCCCCCAAAAAGCGGGTACGCCGGTAGATGTTTTTTCAATCAAGAGGCGCTTTCCTCTCCACGGAAAATAATGGCGATTGTCTCCAATACACTATTGCCGGAGGAGACGATGGAAATTTTGGCGTATTCAGCGGCTGTACCACGATAAGAAACGGTGGCCAGCTTGCTGCAGTTTGAAAAAACATGTGTTTCGATAGAGGTCAACGAACGAGGCAGACTGACAGTTTCCAGCGCGATACAGTTTTCAAATGCCCCTTCCTTGAGCGTTGTCAGCTTACTCGGAAGGCTGATCTCCTTCAAGGACAGACAGCCCGCAAAGGCATATTGACCAATCTCGGTAAGCGAATTGACAGTCGGAAAACGGACGTTCTTTAAGCCGATACAGCCAAAAAAGGCATATTCACCAATGGATGTCACATATTTGGGAATGGTGATCTCCTGCAAAAGTGCGCAGCTGTAAAACGCATTATTCCCAATCGACATGACCGAGCTTGGCAACTCAATACTTTTGAGCTTCATGCAGGCGGCAAACGCCCCTTCCCCAATTGTTTCAAGTCCTGCACCGAGCGTAACATTTTCAAGCGCGACACATCCGGAAAACAGGCCGGCCGGCAGCTCGGTCACACCGCGAGGAACAGAGACGCTTGTCAAGCCCCTGCAGCCGGAAAAAGCACCCTCATAGAGGTAGGTAACGCTGGAGGGCAGCTCGACCTTGGTAAGCACCTCACAATTGCGGAAGGCATACTCACCGATGTAAACAACACCATATTCCAGATCTACCTGCTTGAGCGAGGTGCAATCCTCAAAAACATAGCCAAACAGCATACGCACGCTGGAGGGCAGGCTGACCGAGAGAATACCGGTATTATGCGAGAAGGCGCGCGCGCCTAAAATACCAACGTCATAATCTCCAATTTTGGAAGGGATCGTTACCTCTGTTTCGTTGCCGAAATAGCGCGTAATCATGGCATAGGATGTCTTATCATCCAAGTGATAAATCACATAACGGAAGGAACCGTATGTGAGCAGGTCTTCACGAGAATAACCGTAGTAAATCGCTTCATCCACGACATCATTCCAACGCGTTGCCCAACCGCTGCTTGCCTCCTCTGCCTCGGCATAGATAATCAGACGCGGGCAATTGTAAAAGACACGGTCTGCGATGGTGGTCAGCTCCTTGGGTAAAAATGCCTCGGAAAGCGTGCGACAGCCGGCAAAAGCATAGGCATTTACCGTCGTCACGCTGGCGGGGAAAAAGACACTACGCAGCGAGACACATTGATAGAACGCATAGCTATCAACAACGACCGTACCGTTTGGAATGGTAATTTGCGAAAGTGACGGGCACTCGGCAAATGCGTAATTGGGAATGGTGCGAAGCGAGGAAGGCAGCACAACCTCTACAAGCGACTTACAGGAGCGGAAGGCAGAAACGCCGATCTCCTCCACCGAGGACGGCAAGGTTACCGTCAACAGGGCAGCGCAGGAGCGGAAGGCATCCTTGCCGATCGTGCGCAGACCATCCGGCAGATGCACACGACGAATGCTGTCAAGCTCTGTAAAGGCGTTATCCGAAATGGAGATCGTCCCTTCCCTTACCGTAACCTCAATGGTCTCGGCAGGCGTTCCCTTGTAGCGGTAAAGAACACGACCGGCATACACAGCCCCTTCCGGCTGCATATAGTACCAAAGGGTAGAGGCAAGTGCGGTACCGTCAATTTCTACGGTAGCATCGGAAAACGTAATATCTGCCAAACCAATGCACCCCTCAAACACACGGTCGCGAATGGCGGTTACAGAAGATGGGATACGCAAGGAGGAAAGCGAGGAACAGCCTTGGAAGAGGCTGCTTTCCAGCGTGGTCAAACCGGACGGAAGATCAACAGAGATCAAAGAGCTGCAATTGTGAAAAGCAAATTTGCTAATGCTCTTTACGCTTTCCGGAATGATGACCGTCTTAAGCGATGTGCATTTTTCAAAAGCATCGCGCCCGATGGCGGTGATCCCGCTCTCTATGGTCACGCTCTTCAATCCGGTGCAGCCGTAAAACAGGCTACGGGCAAGCTCGCCAACCGATGCGGGAACGATGATTTCCTCTAATGCCGTACAATCAGCAAAGGCACGATCGCCAAGTGAAGAAACATGCGCCAGCCCATGGATCGTGCGCAGGGAGATACAACCGGAGAAAGCATCATTTTCAATGGTTTTGACGCTTGTTGGAATAGTAACGGCAGCAACCGTTTTGCAATTGTAAAACGCATAGGCAGCAACACCCGTTACAGGCAACGAAACGGTCTTGCCCTCCCGCTCGATTTCCACCGACGCAGGAATGACAACCTCGCTTGCGCTGCCATCATATGTATACACAAAAAGATGGTCATCCTTATCCTGATAGGTAATGTCACCAACGGTGACCTTGGTTAATACGACCGATGGCTCCTCCGGCGTTGCCTCATAATTCAGGCGCGGCTTCGAGCAAGCCGCAGCCGTGAAACAAAGGGCCATCAGCGCCAAACATAGCAGTAGGATTTTTGTAATTTTTTTCATGAAATCTCTCCGAACCGACGTTCCGCAGAACGTGAATATGCATAATCCTATTTATTTTACCATACAAGACGGCATTCTGTCAATTCCCCCATGCGGGAAGAAACTGTTACTTTTTCTTAAATAGATCAAAAAGAAGAGCGAAAGCACCGCAGCAAAACAGCATGCCGCACAGCACGCCGGCACCATCAATGCAAACATCAATGAAGGATGCATAGCGTCCCGGAACGAAATACTGAATCGTTTCATCGACAACGGCAACCGCCAGGCAAGCACCCGCACCGCACAAAAGGCGAAGGCCTCTTCCCTTTTTGGTGTCCCACAGCAGGGCTACCGCCTCTGCCCCCAGCAAAGCAAACTCCGAAAAATGGGCAACCTTTCGCAGATTGTTATAAAGGAAGCGGAATGGTTCTTGGGTGATGTCGAACATCTGCCGAAAAAGATCCTTGAAAAATCCACTTTGTTCGGTGGAGGCTGTCGCATTGCGCAGAGAGTTAGACCAGATGAAGCCGATGGTGAACATCAGCAAGACGACCATGACACAGCGCCATAGGAGGACACGCCCGGTCACACGCTTGTTCATCATAAAAGATCCTTTTCGTGAAAGGTGTAGCGGCTATCACAGAAACGGCAGCAAATTTCCAGCTCGCGCGGCTTCCCTTCTGCCTCCTGCTCGTCAAGCAGCTCACGGAGCTGTTTTTCGCCAAGGCTGCGCAGCGTTTCATGCATACGCTTGCGCCCACAGGTGCAGCGGTATTCCACCTCCAGCTCGTCAAACGGATCAAACGGGATATCACGCAAGGCAAGCTCAGCGATCTCCATATTGCTCATGCCACGGCGGAAACAATCCGAAAGATTGGCAAGCTCCTTGACGTTGCGCTCAAGCAGCGTAATCGTCTCCTCTGCTGCAAAGGGCAGCAGCTGAATAAGCACGCCGCCTGCGGCAAGACAAGTATAATCCACATCTACCAACACACCAAGGGCACATACGGTAGGCAGCTGCTCGCTGTTGGCAAAGTAGGAAGCAATATCCTCTGCGATCTCGCCGCTGACAAGCGGCACGGTGCCGCTTTGCGGCATATCTGCCCCCTCGATCTGGCGAACAAGAGAAATGCTTCCCTGACCGATTGCCGCGCCAACATCCAGCTTGCCGTTGGATTTACGCGGCGGGTCAACCAGCGGATTTTGGATATACCCGCGCACATTGCCGTAATAATCGCTCACGCAAAGCAAGCGTCCTGCTTCACCATTGCCGGTGATGGTGATGGTGACAGTATCGTTTTTCTCCGGCAGCATCACGCCGATCATCGAGGTAGCGGTCAGCAATCTGCCAAGCGCAGCCGTGGCGGTGGGGGCGGTTTTGTGATAAGCGATCGCCTGATTGACAATGGCACGGGAATTGAGCACCGTTACACGCGCGCTGCCATCACGCGTCATGCCGCGCAGCATCAGCGATTGTTCTTTTTGTTCTTTCATGTCGTCTCCTTTATAGCGCGTGCAACGATATAATAGCGTTCACAATCGTTGCGCGGCTCTTCAAAATCAAAATTTCCGCATACGGATACAAGCTCCAGCCCGTTTTCAGTCAGCAGGCGGCGAAGCGAGGTCAGCGTATACATACGTTCCCGTTGGTGGGCATCCTGCCGCGTATAGCGACCATCCTCCTCCTCCGCAAACAAGCTAATGTAAAAATCGCAAACACGGGCGCTTGGGCGATAAGCATTCTGCCACGCACACAGCACCCCATCCTCCTCCAGCACATACGCATGGTCACCGTATATATGCTCAAATTTGTAGGGCGTGTTCACATCAAACAAGAAAAGGCCTCCTGGCACAAGATAGTTGTGCACCCAATGAAAGCAGCGTGAGAGCGCTGCGCGGTCGGTGATATGGTTGACCGCATCCAAACAGCACACAACGGCCTCTACCGTGCCGTACAACTCAAACTCGCACATATCCTGGCACAGGTACAGGATGCGATCGGCAAGCCCCGCCTCCTCTGCCCGCTCACAGGCAATAGCAAGCATATCGGGCGATGCATCCACACCGATCATATCATACCCGCGGCGACCAAGCTCCAGCGTCATGCTGCCGGTACCACAGGCAAGGTCAAGCACCGCATCTACCTTTCCCGGGAAATATGCCGAAAAGCATTTCTCGGCAAAATCAGCCCACGTGTGATAATCAACATCACGATTCAGGGCGTCATAGAAGGGCGCCAATGCAGCATACAGTTTATCCATCCATTACCTCCTCTCGTTTGTCTTCAAATCCGTGAAGAAAGCGGCGAACAACCTCCTCCGGGTTCAGCCGATCGACTACATAGGCGCGGCGAAGCAGGTCTGCCGGAATATATGCATCAAATTTATCATACGCAGGGTTCTCGCCGGCACCAACAAGGCTGTCTGCATCGATCCCCTCGACACGCAAAAGCTCGGTCAAGCGAGAAAGGAGCGCGTTGCCATCGCTCTGCCATGCCTTGAAGGTCATATAGCAACAGCCCTCGCATTCCAGATCGCTGATGCCAAAGCGTTTGGCGTTTTGCAGCAGCAAGCGGCGCAGGGTGCGGAATGCACGCGTGCCAAGCCAGGGGAACAGACAAAAGCTGCTGCCGCCAAGCGAGACGACCATACTGCTCTCCATGCCGGTATTCTTTGCCAGGTGTCTTGCATTTTCAAGACGGATGGCGGCATTGGGCATCAGATACGGATAGGTCTTGGTGCCAAAAAGAATCTCGCGCATCTTCTCCAGCAAGCGGGTGTGAATCTCACCACTATCCCCGGGCCAAGAGATCTCCATCTTTCCATCCACCGATTTTACATAGATCAAGCGGCGGGCAAGATCAGCCTCAGTCACCTCCCATACCCTGCCTGCCAGCGCAAAGCGATCGCCAACCGGCGGCGGATTGGTAATGGTGCCGATCTCATCCGATTCGCAACGAACGGTATAATCCTCGCTATCCTTAAAGACCGCATAGAACTTATAGCTGTTGATGACACGCTCCCCGCGCAGACCAATAATCAGCCCCTTTTCCTCTGTCATTTCGATCCACTCATTCTCCAGCATAGAGAGCAAAAGAGTACGATAATCCTCTTTTTCGATATGGATAAATGGCGGCAGATTCAAAATCCGATCCGCAAGTGCCTTGGCAGTCAACTCACCGGAGGACGCAAGAACACTAAGCGTTTGATGAAACGCGAGGCTAAAGGGCTGCTTTTTCACACGGGGTGGCTCAACAAACCGCTCACCCGTGTACAGTTCAACGATCGCAATGGCACGCAAAAGCCCCCACGGGATCAGCTGTGGCAGGGGGGTATTGGGCAAGGGCGTTTCCTCGCGGAACACCTCAATCATTTCAGGCGGTGCGCCACGGCGACCGGAACGGCCAAGCCGCTGCAAAAAGCCGGAGACCGAGGTTGGTGCATCCACCTGCGCAACACGCTCTAGCCGACCGATATCAATGCCAAGCTCCATGGTCACGGTCGCACAGGTTACCGCCTTCTCATCCCCTTCCTTCATCTTTCGCTCTGCATCCTCACGCAGGGCGGCAGAAAGGTTGCCGTGGTGAATGAGAAATACGTCCTTTTCCTTGCGCTTTTTGGCAATCTGCCGCAAGGTAGCTGTCACATATTCGGTTTCCTCACGCGAGTTGGAAAAGACAAGCGCACGCTTATCCTTTACAGCATCGTAGAGGAACTCGTAACCGGGGTCAAGCTGCGCATGACCGCCGCGAGCAGTCGGCTCGGCGGTAGCAAGAGACGGCGTAGGCGACTGATTTTCTGCCGGATTCTGAATATAGAAATGCTCAAAGCCCAATCGCCAACGGAGCTTTTCGTTTTCCGGCTTGGATATTTGTGTGGCTCTGCCGCTGTCAGCTCCCAGCCATTCGGCCGCGAGAGACGCATCACCTATGGTAGCAGAAAGCCCGATGCGGCGTGGTGAATGCCCGATCAGACGGGAAAGGCGCGAAAGCTGACAAAGGATCTGGTTGCCACGGTCTGCCCCGATTAATGTATGGATTTCATCAACAATCACATACCGCAGGCTGCAAAACAGACGAATGACATCGCTCCCCCGCTTCATGAGCATGCTCTCAAGCGACTCGGGCGTGATCTGCAAAATACCGTGCGGATTACGCAGCAGTCGCTCCTTTTGTGAGATGCCAACATCCCCATGCCAATGGGTGACGGGAATGCCGCTTTCAGCAAGAAGCTCCTCCATGCGGAAAAACTGATCGTTAATCAGACTTTTCAGGGGGGCGATGTACAGAACAGACACGCTTTCACTTGCAGGAGGGTTTTCACAAAGATCGGCAAGAATGGGAAAGAACGCGGCCTCTGTTTTACCGGAAGCAGTTGCCCCTGTCAAAAGAAGGTTATCCTCACTTTCCAAAATCACGCGAGCAGAAAAAAGCTGCGCCTGTCGCAAGCTATCCCAGCCGTGGCTGTAAATATACTCGCGGATAAAAGGGGGAAAACGCCCAAATATGCGATCAGCCTCTGTCATAACGCAGGCTCCTTTCTTTCGTGTATGTTAAAAATCCAAATCAGCAGGCTCAAATTTCGGCCGTTGTTTTTCGGCAGACACATTATCCGCCGCCATTTCACCATCAAGCGAAGCGGCCTTATCCGACTTCTCTGCTCCAAGCAGCTCGGCAAAGCGCACCTGCGGGTTTTCATGCAGGATGTTCAAAAGGGTGAGATAATCACGAATAATCTCACGCGGGGTGACCAGCTCCTCTGCACCGGCGCGTGCAAGCGCGGCCTGCAAAAAGGAAACCATCTCCTCCGGGGTAACTGCATCTCCCCCTCCTACCTGCTCGGCATGCAGATGCGTCAGACGAGCGATCAGAGCCAGTAGCTCGTCATCCGACAGGCGGCGCAGACGAATCACCGGCGAAGAAAGCGTAACATACCCTTGCTCGGTAAAGCGGCTGTCGGCAAGGCGGCTGCGAAGTGCCTCATAGCTGAACAGCCCTCGACGAGTATCCTCCAAGAATTGCGGCGTACCGCCAAAAATGACACCAAGCCCTGCTGCACGCCCTTGTAGGGTATCATTAAAAATGGCAAGCAGCTTTTCGTAATTGGCATCCCGCGAGATGCGGTTGGGAATTTTGTACAGATTGACACATTCATCGATATAAAGAATCAGTCCTTGATAGCCAAGGCGGGTAGCCAAAAGTGCCCAAAGCTTGATAAAATCATACCAGTTATCATCATCAATGACCAAGCTGACCGAAAAGCCAAGCTCCCGTCTTGCCTCGGTCTTACCGGAAAACTCACCGCGAAGCCAGCGCAGACAGGCACTCATTTTTTCGCGGTCATCTGCAATGCAGGCGGAATAATATTCGCCCAGCACACGGGCAAAATCAAAGCCGCCGACGCCGCCCTCCAGCTCGGAGAGCGTGGTGTAGATCTTCACGCGCAGCTGCTTTTCAAACTCCGGCGACTCCGGCAGGATGCCGGCAGCAGCCAGCTCTGTACGCAAAGCAGAATAGTGGCGGGATAAAATGACAGACAAGGCTCCGCCATCCGGTGCGGCGCGAGAGGCAAGATTGCGCATCAGCTCCCGATAGGTGGCAAGACCGTAATCGGCACCACCGCAAAGACGCCGCTCAGGAGAGAGGTCAGCGTCCGCCGTTAAAAAACCACGCTCCAACGCGTAGCCGCGCATCAGCTGCAAAAGAAAGCTCTTGCCGCTGCCATACCGACCAATTAGAAACCGAACGGTGGCACCGCCGGCACTAACCGTCTCCAGTCCCGCCAGCAGGCTGGCAATCTCCTCTCGTCGACCGATAGCGATATAGGGCGCACCGGATCGCGGTACAACCCCTGCACCGAGAGAGGACAAAAGTGTATTCAGTATTCTTTTGGGAATTTTCGCTGTTTCACGATTTAAGGAATCCATTGAGAGACCTCCTCGGTATAATCTTCAATCAATCGGTAGCCGTCCTCAGACGGCTCAAGCACAATATCGCCTAAAAGCTCAGTTGCCTTTTCGTTAATGCTCTCGGCAAGCTCCTCCTCCATGGCGGAGATCGCAGCAAGCAAGCGGCGCACAGCGGCGCGGTCATGTTCCAGCAGAAAGGAAAGATATTGCCGCTCCGTTTCCGCAAAGCTACTTTCGGCTTGGGCGGTTTGGCTGGCGAGGTCTGCTGCGTTTTTTTCTTCGTTTTTGACAAGAACGGGTGTTTCGAAAACATCGCATTCTTCCTCGGTCACAAGGATTTTGGTAGTATCCCACGACTGCTGCTCGATGCGGATGGCACGGGCATAGTCCACCCCTTTCGTGGGCGCGTCATACAGCTTTTCATAGGCGGGCAATTCTTTTGCAACAGGCGGCAGGATACGGTCTCCCATGCGTGAGAAATAGGCATCCATCAACGTACGCAAATCCTCACCAAGAGGCGGAACAGACAGCCGACTTTTGACAGCCAAAAGGGCGCGCAGCTTATTTTCGGCATACTTGACAGCGGCGGTCGCCCCCGCGCGCACGGAAGAGATATCATTCAGCGCATAATAAGCAACCTCTATGCGGCACTTGACATGATGGGCGCAAAGAGAACCGCAAAAGGCATCGTGCGTCTTGCGCGAGCGGGCTGATTCACGAAACAGGCTGCTATCGGCAAACAATCGCTCCAAAACGGGGGTAACAGCAGCGATGATATGGGTTTGAAACATGTCACGGTGGGCATCGGCATAGCGACTCTCCTGCCAGCGATAGTCGCTGAAGAAGGCAAGTGCCGTCTCTACCCCGCGCGGCGTGAAATCCCCCATGCCGCCCAGGTAGAATTCCCGCAGACTCGCAAATGGCAGTATCTTCGTCAAGAACGGTCTGATCTGCTCCTCCGGGCATGGCAGACCATGCACCAGGCAATAGTCGCACACCCACTCGGTCATATATTTATCAATGCGCGGAAAGCGTTCCCGGTATGCCTGCCAAACCTTACAAAGCATCAAAACCCCATCTTCAGGGGAGATAAGATCGGGCAGATTGATGATTTCATAAACATAAAGATAAAAATAGCTCTCCTCGGTTTGCAGATATTCCCCGCGGCGCAAGGCCGAGCGCCAATAGAAATAATAGGCGCGCTGCTCTGCGGTGAGCTGGGTATATTGCGGAATATAGGAGAAAAAGGGAGCAAACGGACAAGGCTCCCCTTCTACCGTCAGGTAGCGTTCTGCATCGCGGCAGAACTGGCCGTAAAAATTGTATTCCGAGCGGCGGCGCGTGATGCGCACCTGCAGAAGAAGACGGTTGCCCGACGGGCTGTACTCCCGGATTTCTCCCTCTTGTGTGGCGGGCGGCGTTGTTAAGCGCAGCTCTTCCTTGGGAATGGCAGGGGGATGCTCGGCCGTTTCGCAAACCTCAACGGTTTTCACAGACGAGGCAAACGGCTTCATGGGGGCGGTATTTTTCTTGCGCGGAAGAAGCAAATCAAGATCCCAAAAGGAGTCTTTATCGTTATCTGCATATCCGATTCCCATACCGCACCTCCCGATCATTGTTGTATTAAAATATTGTAGCATATTTTTTATAGGTTGTCAATTCTTTTATGATGGAAAATCGGTGGTGATCGGTATTTTTCTTTTCCCTGTTTTAAAAATCAGATTAGGGATTGACAGAAGGAGGGATTCCTGCTATAATCTAGATGAAATTTTATTTCAAAAAAGGAGATTTTCATGACACGTTTTGACAGCGCAAAAGAAAAATACGCCGCACTTGGCGTTGATGTTGACCGTGCTCTTTCTCTGCTTGCAAGCAAAGCCATCAGCATTCATTGCTGGCAGGGTGATGATGTAACCGGCTTTGAAAATACGGGCGAGGCACTTTCCGGCGGTATTCAGACCACCGGTAACTACCCCGGCAAGGCACGCACCCCCGCTGAGCTGATGGCAGATTTTGACAAGGCAGCCTCGCTGATCCCCGGCAAAAAGCGTATCAATCTGCATGCCTCCTACGCCATTTTCAAGGGCGAGCGCGTAGACCGCGACAAGCTGCTGCCCGAGCACTTTGACGCATGGATCGCATATGCCAAGGAGCGCGGCTACGGCATCGACTTTAACCCCACCTGTTTTAGCCATCCGATGGTCAAGGACGGACTTACCCTTTCCTCCCCTGATGAAGAGGTGCGTCGTTTCTGGATCGACCACTGCATTGCCTGCCGCCGCATTGCTGCCTACATTGCCAAGGAGCTTGGCTCTCCTGTTCTGAACAACGTATGGATCCCTGACGGCTACAAGCACGTTCCCGCCGACCGTCTTGGCCCGCGCGCACGCTTGGCTGCTGCGCTGGATGAAATCTTTGCAGAAAAGCTGGACGGCGTTATTGACTGCGTAGAGAGCAAGGTATTCGGCATCGGCGTAGAGTCCTACACCACCGGCTCGAACGAGTTCTATATGTCTTATGCCGCAAGTCACCCCGGTGTATACAATCTGCTCGACAATGGCCACTATCACCCGACCGAAATGGTAGGCGACAAGATTCCTGCCCTGCTCACCTTCTTTGACAAGGTGCCGCTGCACGTTACGCACCCGGTACGCTGGGACTCTGACCATGTTGTGCTGCTTGACGATGAGGTAAAGGAGATTGCCACCGAGATCGTACGCTGCGATGCGCTGGACAAGGTTCTGATCGGCCTTGACTATTTTGATGCCTCGATCAACCGCGTGGCCGCTTGGGTCATTGGTACGCGCAACATGGAAAAGGCGCTGCTGAATGCACTGCTGATGCCGCACGCAAAATTAAAGGAGCTGCAGGACAGCGGCAGCTTTACGGAAATGATGATGCTGCAGGAGGAGTGCAAGACGCTGCCTCTTGGCGATATTTGGGAGAAATACTGCGAGATGCAGGGCGTTCCCGCTGATGCCTCCTGGTACGAAGAGATCCGCACCTACGAGAAAGAAGTTCTTTCCTTGAGAAAATAACGCAAAAAAACAGGTCGTGACATGATGCTTCACGACCTGTTTTTTAACTACTTCTTCTCTGCCAAGCGATCGGTATACGCGGCGCGGCGAAAGCCTGCCGGTGTCATCCCCTCCACACTTTTAAAGAAACGGATGAAATTATATTCGCAGGAAAAGCCCAGCTCCTCCGCAATCACAGCCAGCAGATCACCGCCGGCAAGAAGTCTCTCTTTTGCAGCGGCACAACGCTCGCGACGAATATACTGCAGCGGGGTAATTCCCTCCTCGTTGACAAAGAGACGCGCAAACTGCCGCTCGGAAAGGTGGACAAAGGCTGCTACCTCGCTGACGGTCAGCGCGCGAGTACGGTTATCCGCAATAAACTGCTTGGCGCGAAGGAGGCGCGGATCCTCGGACAGGGGTGTCGGAACAGCATACTGATTTTTTTCAGCCAGCAAAAGCACCAAAAGAAACAGCGTTTCACGCAAAAAAACAGGAACGAGAGAATCGCCGCGTGTGGCGGCCAAGCGGGCAAGCTGAAGCGCGTGCTGCATCCCCTCTGATACCGGACGACAAACAGGGCCGTCCGGCAACGAAAGTCCACGCTCGGTCATATCCTTGTCCGAAACGGAGAACGCAAAGGAAAAACGACCGTAATTATCTGTACATTCAAAGAAACGATGATCCAGCCCCGGTGGAAGGAACAAATACTCCCCCTCTCCGATGGTAAAGGCGCTGCCATCATCAAGCGTATATGTCACCTGCCCGGAATAGGGAAAATGCACCTCGTAAAAGGTGTGCCGATGCATATGCTTGCTGATACGGCGGCTATCACGCACAAAGGACTGCCGCTGAAACCAAAGAAAATCGATAGGAAACGGCTCTTGCTTAGAGGGAATCCGAATACGATTCAGCACGCGTAGCGGCTCCTCTTTTCTTAACGACATTTTCTCGCCCCCTTCCTGTGTTTATCATACCATAAGTGCATCGTGCTGTCAAGAATCATGTCGCAAATTGATATTTTCATGTCTACTGCGGGTATTGAAGGAATGCGTTCTTTTTGTTAGAATGTGGGTAAAAGAATATAACCCGGAGATACATCATGATTACGAATTTTCAAGTTCCCGGCGCTTTTCCTACTATGATTACCCCATATAACAAGGATGGCAGCGTAGATCTCGGTGCAGCACGCGCATTAACTGCGTGGTATTACGAGCATGGATGCCACGGCATTTTCGCCGTCTGCCAATCAAGCGAGATCTTCTTCTTGACCGAGGCAGAGCGCGTAGCACTAACACGCACGGTGGTTGATGAGGCCGCCCGCCTTGCCGCCGCCGACAAGAACGGCAGAAAGATGACCATTGTTGCTTCCGGGCACACCGGAAACACCCATGACGTACAGGCACATGAGCTGAATGCAATTGCGGCTGAGGGGCCGGATGCGCTGATTCTCATCACTAACCGCATGGATACGGCGTGGGAGGGTGATGATGCCTGGATCCGTGACTGCGACAAGCTAATCGCCGAGCTGCCAAGCATTCCGCTTGGTGTTTATGAATGCCCCTATCCGAAAAAGCGTCTGCTGACCGAAAAGATGCTACGCTACTGCGCGGATAGCGGTCGATTTGCCTTTATCAAGGATACCTGCTGTGATGCAGCCGAGATTGCCAAGCGCATTCGTGTGCTGGAGGGCAGCACCGTACAGCTTTACAATGCCAACGCACAAACGCTGCTGGAGTCGCTGCGTGCCGGTGCGCACGGCTATTGCGGCGTGATGTGCAACTTCCACCCGAAGCTGTATGTATACCTTTGCGAGCATTTTGCCGAAGAACCGGAAACGGCAGATTTGATCCAATCCTTCCTTGGCACGGCAGCCTACACCGAAATGCTTGCCTACCCCGTAACCGCAAAATATCATTTGCAGGAGATTGCCGGTCTGCCGATCAACTCGATTTTCTCTCGCGCACGCTCGCAGTATGAGCTGACCGATTATCAGAAATCCAGCATCCAACAGCTGAATCTGCTGGCAAACGAGCTGGAAAGAATCTTACTAAAATAAGGAGAACTTACGATGAAACCTGTATCCGGTTGGAGCTACACCCCTTACGCACCCCCATTTTTTGACGCAGGAGACCCCTATATTTGCCGATTGGTACCAGGCACAGACTCGCTACACCTCGAGTGGCTTGACAAGGACAACGACACCTACACCGTTTCATGGCGCAAGCGCGGCGAGGAGACATTCTCGGCCACCGCCACTGTGACTGGTGACAATTATACCATTCAAGGCCTCACCGAGGGGGAGGAATACGAGGTACAGGTATCGCACGGCGAGAAGAAGAGCCGCATACGTCTCGCCCGCGCGGGCAAGGCGGTTGGCACGGTAGTCAACTATCTGCACCCGGAGGATCCCGCCTACCGTTTCTCCGGCCAATATCTGTGCAGCCCCAGCATGGTACGCCACCCAGATGGCTATCTGCTTGCCTCGATGGATCTGTTTGCCCCCCACGCGCCGCAAAACCTGACCTTGATCTTCCGCTCGGATGACGACGGTGAGACTTGGCATTATGTCAGCGAGCTGTTCCCCTGTTTCTGGGGCAAGATGTTTATCCACAAGGGCGAGCTTTATATGTTTGCCACCTCGACCGAGTACGGCGACCTGCTGATCGGCAAATCGACCGATGGCGGCAAGACCTTCTCTACCCCCACGGTGCTGCTGCGCGGCTCTTGCAAGTGCAACGTAGCCGGCGTACATAAAAATCCGCAGCCGGTTATTTATCACAACGGGCGTTTGTGGATCACGCACGAATGGGGCAGCTGGGGCGAGGGCTACCACGCACCGATGATGGCCTCTATCCCCGAGGATGCCGATCCGTTAGAGCCGAGCAACTGGACCTTTACCGACCCGATCAAATATGATCCGAAGTGGGTAGAGGGCTTTATCTCCGGCCCCAGTAGCGGTAATATCGAGGGTTCCCCGGTTGTACTGCCCGACGGGAAACTGTACAACATCATGCGCTATGACATGACAAAATGCACCCCGGATTTCGGTTATATGCTGGCCTTCCGTGTCAACACCGATGATCCCGAGGCACCGCTGGAATATGACCGCCCCATTGCCCTGCCAGGCAACCATTCCAAGAGCATCATTCTCCATGATGAGAAGAGCGGCTATTACTACTCGATCATCAGTCGCATCATCGACAGTGAGCACAAGCATGCGCGCAATCTGCTTTCACTGATGAAGTCGAAGGACTGTGAGCATTGGGAGCTGGTGTGCGACCTGCTTGACTATCTGCATGAGGATCCGCAGAAGATCGGCTTCCAGTACGTTGACCCCATGATTGAAGGGGATGACATGATCTATCTGTGCCGCACCGGCATCAACGGTGCCAACAGCTACCACAACACCAACTACAGCACCTTCCACCGTATTCAGAATTTCAGAGAGCTATAAAAAGAAGGCCGAGCGTTGCTCGGCCTTCTTTTTATGACATCATCTATGATTTAAGTACTGCTCTATTTCCTCTCGCGCGATTGCGGAAAGCTCCTTGGCGCTAAGAGCGGCAACCGTTTCACGATCAAGGACACGCAAGATCTCCAAATCAACCCTTGTTCTGCGCCAGGGGAAATTCTTGGTGATTGTTTCGGTGTTTTTCGTTGCCATAATCACGAGCGGCGCCTCTGCCTTTTTGGCAAGCAAGAAAGCACCGTCCTTAAAGGGGAGCATCTCATCAGTTTTGGAGCGTGTTCCCTCCGGGTAGATGCCCATGGAAATGCCGCATTCACGCACAAGGCGAGCAGCCTCCTTGATCGTGCGCGCGGCGCGCAAGGGGTTTTTACGGTCAATAGGCAAAAACCCACAATGATAGATATGGCGGCCAACGATCGGGATACGGAAGTTTGCCTCTTTGGATATGTAGCCAAGATGGCGGCTGCGAATTGCGTCAAACCCGACCATGGGATCAAAATCCGAGCGATGGTTGGAAACGAGGACAAACGGCTCGTTTGGCAGCTTTTCTAACCCTTGTGAGCGATGGTGAACACGAAACAGACCAAGCAGCCAATTGACGGTGAGGTGCGTCATAAAGAAGGCATAGGGATTGACGCGCTTGATCGGTTTCTTCATGGAGAAAACAAAGGATGTGATAAACAAATACACAATATACACGCAGTTCAACGCGCCAAATCCGCCGACAAAGATGGGCAGGATCCACCACGGTGATCGTGCAGAAAAAGCGATATACAGCCCTGCCGTACCAACGGCAGACAAGATAGCAAACAGATAAACGAGCATAATTACCCCTTTCCTTTTCCGATATACATCGTACGCATGGCATTGAGAATGGCGAGCACCATGACGCCAACATCCGCAAAGATCGCCCCCCACATATTGGCATAGCCAAGAGCCCCCAGCAACAGTGCCAGCCCCTTGACGCCAAGGGCAAACACGATATTCTGCCGCACGATGCGCATGGTGCGACGGGAGAGACGAATGGCCTCGGGCAGTTTGCTTAAACGATCCTCCATGAGGACAATATCGGCCGCCTCAATGGCGGCATCGCTACCAAGCGCCCCCATGGCAACGCCGACATCGGCGCGGGAGAGAACGGGCGCATCATTAATGCCATCTCCCACATAGACGAGCCCCGGCGTTTTCGTCAGCATTTCCTCCGTTTTTGCAACCTTATCTTCGGGCAGAAGGCCGCAATGTGCTTCATCCACCCCAATCTCACGGACAACGGCCTCACCAATTTCGACTCGGTCACCTGTGAGCATGACAGTACGCCGAACACCGCAAGATTTGAGCTGCGCAACAGCCTCTCTTGCCTCCGGCTTGATCTCGTCAGACAAGAGAATGCTGCCGAGGAATGTAGCATCTGCCGCCACATACAGCACGGTGCCAACGCCGCTGTGTGGGATATAGGAAATACCGTTTTCCTCCATCAAGCGATGGTTACCAACCAAAATACGACGGCCATTCAGCCCGGCAGACATTCCCTGCCCGGCAATCTCGCAAACATCCTCTGCCGAAAACAGCGTGGTTTTCTGACAAGCCTCGCACACCGAGCGGGCAATAGGGTGATTGGAATGTGCCTCTACGGCTGCGGCCAGCGCAAGTAGCGCGGGGGCATCGCCATCTGCGGCAGACACATCCGTTACGCGAAAATTGCCATGTGTCAGCGTACCTGTTTTATCAAAGACGACGGTATGGGCACGTGCAAGCACCTCCATATAACCGGCACCTTTGATAAGGATGCCGCGGCGCGAGGCGCCGCCGATCCCGCCAAAGAAGGAAAGCGGCACCGAGATCACCAAGGCACAGGGGCAAGAAACGACCAAGAAGATCAGGGCACGGCCGATCCAATCTGCCCAATTGCCATCAAAAATCGGTGGAATAATGCCGAGCAGAACCGCAACACCAACTACAACTGGCGTGTACCAATGGGCAAAGCGGGTGATAAAATTCTCTACCCGTGCCTTCTTCTCGGAGGCGTTTTCTACCAGCTCCAAAATGCGAGACACCGTGCTCTCCGCATAGACGCTTTCCACACGAACAAGCAATTCACCACCGAGGTTGACCGCACCGCTGACCACGCGATCACCACTCGCCACATGCTGCGGTAGGCTCTCTCCGGTCAGGGCGGCGGTGTTCAAGCTGCTTTCACCGGAAAGCACGACACCATCCAGCGGCACCTTTTCCCCCGCAAGGATACGAATGGTCTCGCCAACGGCAACCTCATCCGGAGAGACGATTACGTCTTCACCATCTCGCAGCACGCAAGCCGTATCCGGACGTATATCCATCAAGGAGGCGATATGACGGCGGCTTTTGCCAACCGCGATGCCCTGAAACAGCTCACCCACCTGATAGAGCAGCATCACGGCAACGCCCTCGGTAAATTCACCAAGCGCAAAGGCGCCAACAGTAGAGATGGCCATTAAAAATTTTTCATCCAACAGTTGACCGCGAAAAAGATTACGCACGGCGGAGAGCAGCACATCCCACCCAACGATCAGGTAGGGCACAAGGAATAAAAGCAGGCGCAACAGGCCACGCTCCGATTCTCCCCCCCACACCGTAGGCAAAGCCTCGGCGGGAATCAGCACCACGGCAACAGCAAGCGCCGCCGCAAGCAAAATGCGGCGGAGATTTTTCTTTTGTCTGCGTGTCATGGTCTTACAGAACAATGCGGCAATCCGGCTCGATGCGGTGGCAGATCTTGACCGCCTCACGGATGATACGCTCCATATCCTTTTCCTCCGCCTCAATCGTCAAGCGCGCGGAGAGATAATTCACAGAGGCAGAAATGACACCATCCAGCGCGGCGATCCCCTCCTGCATTTTCATAGCGCAGTGCGCACAATCCAAGTCCTCAAGCTGCCAGGTTTTCTTCATCATCATAA
Source organism: Clostridia bacterium (assembly GCA_017462545.1). GTDB lineage: Bacteria > Bacillota > Clostridia > Oscillospirales > CAG-272 > UBA1740. The sequence continues at coordinate 19,301 of JAFTQX010000030.1, read as the reverse complement.
CTCCTTTTCTTCGGTTAAATGTTCATAGCCTTGGTCGATGATACGGCGAACGTGATCATCTGCCAAAAAATAATAGACGGTTTTTCCTTCTCTGCGACAGGCAACCAGATCACCATCCTTGAGCACCTTCAACTGGTGAGAGATGGCAGACTGTGTCATGCCCAGCAGCTCAGAGATCGCACAGACGCACAGCTCGGCCTCGCTTAAGGCGTAGAGGATGCGCATGCGTGTGGTGTCACCAAACAGGCGAAACAGGTCAGCCAGGTCACAAAGACGATCATCAGTAGGCAGGTCTTCCCTCACCCGACTGAGTAACGCGGTGTGATCGTGTTTTTTCATAGCCGCTCCTTTCATATGAACAGGTGTTCATTTGAATGCTCATTCATATGATAGCACGTTCGATGAAATTTGTCAATAGCTTTTTCTGTTTTTTGCATAATAATTAGAATCGCAAAAAGCATGCCGCAGGTGAATATTTTTTAAGCAACAAGGTGAAAACTGAACCTGGGCAAGATCTGCCAATTTTATCAAAAGGCCGCGTAGCGGCGAGGAGCGCGTATGTTTAAACACGAAAAAATGCTATTTCACCCGGTGGCGGTAGAACGCCCCAATCCACAGTATGCGGTGCTGCTGCAGGAGCAGCTTGGCGGCGGAAACGGCGAGCTGAAGGCGGCGATGCAGTATATGTCGCAGAGCTTTCGCATCAAGGATCCCGAAATCAAGGATCTGTTTCTGGACATTGCAGCCGAGGAGCTGGGACACATGGAGATGGTGGCCCAAACGATCAACCTGCTCAACGGCCACGATGTAGATGCCGCAGCGGTGCCCGCAGGCGAGATACAGACCCATGTGCAGCTTGGTCTCAATCCCGGACTGATCAATTCCTCCGGCTATTCTTGGACCGGGGACTATGTAACGGTAACGGGAGATCTGTGTGCCGATCTGCTCTCCAACATTGCCTCCGAGCAGCGAGCCAAGGTAGTATATGAATATTTGTACCGTCAGATCGAGGACAAGAAGGTTCGCGAAACGATCGACTTCCTGCTCAACCGTGAGGAGGCGCACAACCAGATGTTCCGCGATGCCTTTAACCGCGTACAAGACAGCGGTTCAAACCGTGACTTTGGCACCACGCAAGCGGCAAGAATGTATTTTTCTCTCTCAAACCCCGGCCCCAACGCCTTTGCAGGCAATGAGGTAAAGGCACCAGCCTTTCAATAACAATGCAGAGCGGCAAGCTTGCCGCTCTTTTTATTTCCCTCTTGCAAAAACCTAACGTCTGTGCTATAATAAAACCAAACATCCCCTTATTTTCAAGCAGGAGGATTTTGGCAATGAAAATGATTACCGCTATTGTCAACAAAAAGGACACCGGCGCCGTATGCCGCGCCTTGACCAACGAAGGCTTTGAGTTTACCAAGCTGGCAACCACCGGTGGATTTTTGCGTGACGGCAACACGACCCTACTGATCGGATTGGATGACGACAAGTTGCAGGCTGCTATGGATATCATCCGCAAAAACTGTGCAAAACGGATGCAAAAGGTTCCTGCCCTGCCGCCAACAGAGCTGGCTGCCTCCGTTTATCACGCCTATCCCGCCGAGGTCATGGTTGGCGGTGCGATCGTCTTTGTTTCAGACGTGCTTCATTTTGAAAAAATGTAACAAGAAAAAGAAACGGCCGAGGCATGATTGCCTTGGCCATTCTTTTGGAAATGCGAGAGGTTTTATGAGACTGACACATCTGTACCGTGAATCGGACATGAATGACATCAAATCCTTATATGAGGAGGCTTTTCCCCCGGAGGAGAAAAAGCCCTTTTCCCTGATCCTAGAAAAAAACAATGCGGGCAGCATGGAAATTCTTGCCTTGGAGGGGGACGATGGAGCGTTTCTCGGGCTTGCCATCTTGATTCTCCACCAAGATCTTGCGCTGCTGGATTATCTGGCGATCGCGCCTCACCGCCGTGGCGGCGGAATTGGCACACAAGCACTCGCGCTGCTGCGAGAGCGGTATGCCGGAAAACGTTTTTTGCTGGAGATCGAGGATGCCGATGAGGCGGGGGCAAGCAACCGTGCTGATCGCATCCGCCGTCGTGCTTTTTATTTGCGAAACGGGCTTTGCGAAATGCCCTATCGCGTGCTGCTGTTTGGCGTGCAAATGCGCATTCTGACCGACGGCAGCCCCATTTCCTTTGACGAATATCATGCGATTTTCCCTGCTGTTTTTTCTGCCAAGGCAGCAGCCAATGTAATTGAGGTAAACGATGACCATTAAGCTCTCTGACCAATTCACCTATCAAAAGCTTTTGCGTTTTACTTTTCCCTCGATCATGATGATGATCTTCACCTCCATCTATGGGGTGGTAGACGGCTTTTTTGTTTCTAATTTTGTAGGAAAAACGCCCTTTGCTGCCGTCAACTTTATTATGCCCTTTTTGATGATTCTCGGCTCGCTTGGCTTTATGTTTGGCACGGGTGGCAGCGCGCTGATTGCCAAAACGCTGGGAGAGGGAGACAGCAAAAAGGCAAACAGTACCTTTTCGATGCTGATTTACGTTTCTCTTCTGACCGGCATACTGATCGGTGCGTTGGGAATCCTTCTCCTTCGCCCCGTTGCCATGCTGATGGGTGCAGAGGGGCAGCTGCTTGAGGACTGTGTGCTATATGGACAGATCTACCTGCTTGCCACGCCTGCCCTGATCCTGCAGTTTGAATTTCAAAGCTTTTTTGTAACGGCCGAAAAGCCGCAGCTTGGACTTTTTGTGATTGTGGCGGCAGGCTGCACCAACATGCTGCTGGACGCGCTGCTGACCGCCGTCATCCCGCTTGGCCTTGCAGGCGCGGCAGCGGCCACCGCCATTAGCCAGGTCATTGGCGGTTGTGTTCCGCTGCTCTATTTCAGCCGTAAAAACAGTAGCCTTTTGCGGCTGGGCAAGGCGCACCTTGACGGTCGCGCGCTGATACGCACCTGCGCAAACGGCTCCTCTGAGCTGATGTCCAACCTCTCGATGTCACTGGTAGGCATGCTCTACAACATACAGCTGATGGACTACGCAGGCGAAAACGGCGTTGCTGCCTATGGTGTGATGATGTACGTCAGCATGATCTTTATTGCGATCTTTATCGGTTTTTCGACCGGTTCTGCCCCGATTGTGAGCTATCACTACGGTGCGGGTAACCACCGAGAGCTGCAGGGGCTGCGCAAGAAGAGCATGGTCATTATCGGTGTCTCTTCACTTGGAATGTTCCTCTTGGCCGAGGGGATGGCAGGCATTCTTTCCGGTATTTTTGTAGGCTATGACCCTGCTTTATATGATATGACGCTGCACGGCTTTCGCATCTTCTCTTTTTCCTTCCTGTTTGCAGGGATTGCCATTTTCGGCTCCTCCTTCTTTACGGCGTTAAACAACGGGCTAATCTCTGCGCTGATCTCCTTTTTGCGAACGCTACTCTTTCAGACGGCGGCGGTTTTGCTCCTGCCTCTCATATGGAAGACGGATGGCATATGGCTCTCTTTGGTGGCGGCCGAGGTGGTATCCGTCTTAGTAACGGTTGCCTTTCTTGCTGCAAAGAAAAGAACCTATCACTATTGAAAAAAGCCGAAAACCATTGGCGTGATACTCTAACGGAGTATCACGCCAGTTTTATTCGCCTGCGGCGAGTTCTATTGCTTCGCAGTGATATTCGTCTTACAACGAGTGATATTCGCTTCGCAAGTTTGAAGGCGAATAAAATATCACTGAAGCAAAAAGGCTTCAATGTCACTGTCGCTGTGCGACAATATCACTCCAACGAAGTCGGAATATAACTCTTGCTTTCTCTGCTGATTTGTGATATAATATAATTAGAATTATATGGGTATGGGCTTTGACCTATGCCTTTGTAATACAAAGGCGAAACTGGCGATAAAGGCGGAAGACCATTATGAAAATTAGAGGTTATAGTTTCAAGTGTGAAAGTCCATTTTTCGTATATTTCAAAAAGCACTATTGTCCTTGCTGCGGACAAAAGTTGATCCGCAAGAAAGTATCACAGATCATACATTCCGATTCCGAAGAAGCAAAGGATTATGATTTTGAAGTTGCCGATATGCCAGTAAAAGGTTATATGAAATTTACTCATATCGAATTTTTCTGTCCTGCATGTCAAAAGCAATATACCGTTAAAGAAACCAAAGAAAACGATTTTTTGATTGAACGATGGAAATAAAAATTACCCCGACAGGCTTTGAAAATCTGTTGGGGTAATTTTTGTTTTCTGCATATCAAATTTTGCTTATCCGTAGCGGGAGACCTGCGTCTCCCGTGGGCGAACACAGTTCGCCACTACCGTGCGTTATACAATTTCTCCGATAAGAACATCACGCTTTCCGGTTTTCGGCTTTTTTCATTTACGCATCAAGCATAGCAAGGATCGCATCCTTGGGGCGCACCCCAACGGCCTGCGCAACCGCTTTTCCCTCTTTCATCACGACCAGCGTAGGAATGCTGACAACGCCAAATTCCATGGCAAGAGACGGATCATCATCTACATTGATCTTTCCAACGAGAATGTCGCCGCGCTCTTCGGCAATATCATCCACCACGGGGGAAACCATGCGGCAAGGGCCGCACCAATCAGCATAAAAATCGAGAAGAACGGTCTTTTCGCTGCTTTTCACGAGTGTTTCAAAATTATCCTTTGTAATTTTTTGAACGGCCATAGGAAGCTGTCCTTTCCTTTTTAGTTTTTAGATTTGTAATAGAGCATACAGTGGCAATAGCCCTCAAAATCGGGATCGGCAATCTGCTCGCGAAACTCCTTGCAAATGCACTTATACTCCTCTGTTTTGGGCAAACGGCATGGGCAGTAGCCATCGCGTGCGGCAAGCCCCTCTTTTATTTTTGCCACCAATTCTTGATCCTCATTCAATCTGACCTTCGGTTTCATATGCGCTCCTTTCACATGACACCACCGGAGAGCTGCGTTGGCTCATATGCCTGCAACGGTGCCAAAAAGCCCCCCTCTCGCAACGCCTGCTCAATCAGCGCAAGCGTTTCCTTGCTGTCTGCGACAATGGTGTGATAATGATAGCCGGCTGTAACATTTTTCAGCAAGCTGGACTTGCCCTCTGCAATATCCTTGAGAAAACGACGCACCTGAAGACGTGTGTGAATGCCCATGGGTGCGTGCACCTCACCATACACCTTATGATAGACAAACACATCCTCTACCGTGCCGCCAAGATCCACAATCAAATTCAGCTCACGCTCAACATCCTCATCTGTATGAAGAACCTTAAAAACGCGGGAAACCGCCCGGCTTTTTACAAGAACATAGCCGCGCGCATGGGAGGAGATCTCCATTCCCTGCGCCCGCAGCAGCGCGATATCCTGCACGATCACCTGACGGCTGACACCACATGCCTCGGCCAAGGCAGAAGCAGAAACGGGCGCCGTCGCCTTTTCAAGACGAGCAAGGATGTGCGTTCTTCTGGCATCTCCGTTCATCATTCTTTTCCCTTTCTTGCACGATTACACGGCATGGAGATTTTTCAGCGACAGATCGAGAATGGGAGAAGAATGCGTCAGGGCGCCGCTGGAAATGTAGTCTACGCCGAGATCGGCAAGGCGCGCAATATTCTCTTTCGTAACATTGCCCGAAACCTCAATCTCCGCACGTCCGGCAATGTAGTCGATGGCCTCCTTCAGCTGCTCGTGCGTCATATTATCCAGCATGATAATATCCGCACCGGCCTCTACTGCCTCCTTGACCATGGCCATGTTCTCCACCTCCACCTCAATACGGCGAACAAAGGGGGCATATGCCTTAGCCATAGCAACCGCTTGGCGAACACCGCCGGCAGCACCGATGTGATTATCCTTCAGCAGTACACCATCCGAGAGGTTATAGCGGTGGTTATTGCCACCACCAACGCGAACGGCATACTTTTCAAAAATACGGTTATTGGGGGTTGTTTTACGGGTATCCAGTAGCTTGATGCCGGTCCCTGTAAGCAAATCCGCCACGCGCTTGGTATAGGTGGCCACGCCGCTCATCCGCTGCAGGTAATTCAGCGCTGTACGCTCACCGGACAACAGAACACGAATATCCCCGCGCAGGCGGGCGATCAGCTGTCCCTTCTTGATTTCCTCGCCGTCCTTGGCAAGTGCCATGATCTCGGTCTTCTCATCCAGCAAGGTAAATACGCGAGAAAAGACCTGCATGCCGCAGAGAATACCATCCTCCTTACAGATCAGCTCCACCTCACCGAGAACAGCCTCGGGCATCACGCTGCCCGTGCTGACATCCTCGCTGGTAATATCCTCCTCAAGCGCGCCGAGAATCAGCGGCTCCACCTTTAATTTCATCGTTGCCCTATCAAACATGTTCTATTCTTCTCCTTTGTATTTCATTCCATACAAGATCACGATAGGCAGCAGCCAACGCCTCCCGATCCCGGTAGACAGAAAGGTCTACCTCGGGCAGCGCGCCAATACTACCATTTTCTTCCTTTATCGCGTTTGCAGCGCGTGCGGCAAACACCAAGCTTTCCAGCAGCGAATTGCTTGCCAGGCGATTTTTGCCGTGTACGCCATTGCAGGCCGTCTCGCCAATGGCAAAGAGGCGCGGCATATCCGTTCTGCTTTCGTGGTCAACCTTGACACCGCCCATAAAATAGTGCTGCGCCGGCACAACGGGGATACATTCCCGCGTGACATCATACCCATGCTCTCGGCAGTAGGCAACGATGTTTGGAAAATGCGTCTCCAGCTCCTCTTGCGGGATAGGACGCAGATCCTCCCACACAAAATCACTTCCGTCCTTTTCCATCTGGCGGTGGATGGCCTCTGTCAAGCGATCACGCGGAAGCAGCTCATCAACAAACCTTTCCATATGCTTGTTGTAAAGCTTGGCTCCCTCTCCACGCACCGACTCGGAGATCAAGAAGCTACGCTCCCCTGCCTCCTTTGTATAGAAGGTGGTGGGGTGAATCTGCACATAATCCGCATCCTGCAGCGCAACGCCGTGGCGCAGCGCGATGGCGAGAGCATCGCCTGTTAAATGCGGAAAATTGGTTGAATGGCGATAAAGACCGCCTACCCCTCCGGTTGCCAACACGGTATAGGCACACGAAACCGTCTCTATGCTCCCGTCCGCATGAGCGATCACAGCACCGCGGCACTCCCCCTGCTCCTCGATGATATCCAAGCAGGTGGTATGCGGGAGCAGCGTAATATGATCGCACTCCTTAACGCGGGCAAGCAGCTTGCTTGTGATCTCGCGCCCGGTGATATCGGCGTGGTAAAGAATACGCGGCTTGGCATGTGCGCCTTCGCGCGTATAGTCAAGCGAGCCATCCGAGCAGCGGGCGAATTCCACCCCATAGCCAATCAGGTCATCAATCGTCTTGCGCGAGGAGCGAATCATGATCTCCACGCTCTGCCGATCGTTTTCATAATGCCCGGCCTTAAGCGTATCCTCAAAAAAGCTTTGGTAATCCTCTTCATCCCGCAGCACACAAATGCCGCCCTGCGCAAGAAAGGAATCGCTGCTTTCAAGGTCCGACTTGGTAATGATTGTAATGCTTTTGTCAGACGGCAGGCAAAGCGCGCAGTATAGCCCTGCGCAGCCGCTGCCGACAATTAAGATGTCTGTTTTCATTCTTTGCACCTCATGCAAGCATGGCATCGATGCTCTTTTTGGCGGCCAGACGCAATTCATCTGGCAGCACAATCTCCTCGCCGCCCGTGCCGCACACACAACGATAAACGTCTACCAGCGTTGTCAGGCGCATATCGCGGCAGATACAAGCGCAGGAAAGCGGATAAAACTCACGGTCGGGATAGGTAAACTGCAGATGCTGTACAATGCTGTTGTCTGTACCGATAATAAACCGCCGCGCCTTGCTTTTTTGGATATAGGCAAGAATGCCCGTTGTACTGCCGGCATAGTCGGCATGGCGGGTAACCTCGCTGAGGCATTCGGGGTGAATGAGCAGCTCTGCCCCCGGATACTGTGCCCGCGCCGCCAGGACATCAGCCTCGGTAATGCGCATATGCACCGGGCAACCGCCCTTGATGAGGTGAAAGGTCTTTTCGGGAACCTGTTCCCGAATCCAGCCGCCGAGATTGCAATCGGGGATAAACAAAATCTCCTCCTGCGGCAAGCGGCGAACGATATCCAATGCGGAGGCCGAGGTAACACAAACATCACATTCTGCCTTCAATGCAGCGGTGGTATTGATATAGGCAACTACGGCAGCATTCGGATATTGCTGCTTCAAGGCACGCAGCTCCTCTGCCGTCAGCTGCTCTGCCATCGGGCAGCCTGCCTGCGGATGAGAAAGCAGCACACGCTTATCGGGCGAGAGAATCTTTGCCGTCTCTGCCATAAAGCGAACACCGCACATCAAAATCGTTTTCTGCGGGGCAGCCGCAGCCTGTTGGCTGAGGCCAAAGGAGTCGCCTACAAAATCAGCAATCTCCAAAATGTCCTGCGTCTGATAGGCATGTGCCAAAATACAAACGTCATTTTCCTTTTTCAGCCGAAGAATTTCAGCCTGCAGATCCTTTGTCGTATACATAATCTACCTCCAAACTCTGTAATTATTATAGCAAAAGTCTTTCCACCTGTCAAGACACCTGTAAAGATTGAAGAAAATTCGTGAAAAACGAATAAAAATGCCGCCAAAAAGGCTTGACTTCCATACGTTTTTCACGTAAAATAGTAAAAACACCATCACACCAAAGCAAGGAATCTATTCATGAATAAGACCTCTTCCCCAAAGCCTCATACATCCCTGCTTTTCATCATTTGGGGGCTTGCCTGGCCAACCATGCTGGAGCAGCTGATGCAGACCGCTGTGCAATATATAGATACGGCAATGGTAGGCTCATTGGGAACGGCAGCCACTGCAGCGGTGGGGGCTACCGGCACGGTCAACTGGCTGGTTGGCAGTACGATCTCTGCACTTTCGATCGGCTTTTTAGCCTACATTGCCAAAGCACTTGGCGCAGGCGAGGCGCAACGAGCCAAGCGCGCCGCCGCGCAAGCCGTGCTGGCAACACTCGCAGCCGGCATCTTCTTTACGGCGCTGACCCTCTCACTTAGCCGTTTTGTCCCCATTTGGATGCAGGTTGATGAGCCCATTCAACCCTTGGCGGCGCAATATTTCTTTATACTGTATCTTCCCATGCTGCCGCGTGCGGCCAGCACGATATTTGGCACAGTGCTGCGAGCGGCAGGAGATACCAAAAGCCCGATGCGGATCGGCATTGGCGTCAATCTGATCAATGTCGTATTGAACTTTTTTCTGATCTACGAGAGCAGAACGGTTTCTTTTTTGGGACATTCTCTCTTGATCCCCGGCGCGGGCATGGGTGTGATCGGCGCGGCGGTAGCCAGTGCCATTGCTTTTGCCCTTGGCGGCATCGCGATTACGATCGTGTTGTGGTGGCACCCACGCATTTCCCCCAAGGGATACTCTATCCTGCCGGACACATCGATTCTGCGCCCCTGCTTGCGGGTATCGCTACCAAACATGCTCCAACGCTTTGGCACCTCGCTTGGCTATGTGTTTTTTGCCTCGATGATCAATTCTCTTGGTGAGATCGCCACGGCGGCGCACACCATTGCCAACACGGTGGAATCCGCCTTTTACATCCCGGGCTATGGTATGCAAACGGCGGCCGCAACGCTCACGGGCAACGCCTACGGCGCGCGTGATGCCACACGCATGAAGCGGCTGTCTGCCCTGCTGATCCCTCTTGAGATCGGGCTGATGATCCTTTCCGGGGGGCTGCTGTTTATGCTTGCCCCGCACCTGGTGGGCATCTTCTCAACAAGCGCCGCTGTCATTGCACTGGGCGGAACAGTTCTACGAATGGTGGCACTCTCCGAGCCATTTTACGGTTTCTCGATCGTGATGGAGGGCATGATGCAGGGCGTGGGCAAAACGAAAGCCCCCTTTGTTTGCAACATCATTGGCATGTGGGCGATCCGCATTCTCGGCACCTTTCTTTGCACGCAGCTGTGGCGAGGCGATCTGGTCGCGGCTTGGGCATGCATGATCCTGCATAATCTGTTTTTGTTTGTTATGTACTTATTTTTTCACATACGCGGCACATGGAATCCACTTCATTCTAAATCTGCCACAAAATAAGGGGGCTTTTACAATGTTAGAGCACGCAAAATTTATTACGACACATGCACCAAAAAACGATGTATGCCCCATTTTTTCAAAACAAGTATCGGCAAAGAAGGCTGTATCAGAGGCCACGCTGCAGATCACGGCCTGTGGCCTTTATGAGGCCTATATCAACGCCCACCGCGTAGGAGACGCTTACTTCACCCCCGGTTGGACGGCCTATCAGCACCGCATTCAGGTGCAGACCTATGATGTGACCGATCTGCTTGGAACGGAAAACGAGATTCGCATTTTTCTTGGCAAGGGATGGTATGCAAGCTCCATCTCCCGTGGGGTTTATGAGCCGCAGGCCGGCCCTTGCTCGGTCATTGCCGCCCTCACCATGACCTATGAGGATGGTACGCGCGAGACAACCGTGACCGATGAAAGCTGGTGCTATGCCGAGAGCGGCATTCGCTATTCGGATATTTACCACGGCGAGATCTTTGATGCGACGGTAGAACCAAAGGAATGGAAGAACGCAGTTGTGACCGAGGGACGCCATGAGCTGCTGATCCCGCAGGAGGGCGAGCTTGTCAAGCAGACCGAGGTCATTCCCGCTGTCAACATCTTTATCACCCCCAAGGGCGAGCGTGTGATCGACTTTGGCCAGGAGGTGACCGGCTACGTTTGTTTCCCCACGGTAGGCAAACGCGGCGAGCACATCGTGCTTGACCACGCCGAGGTGCTGGACAAGGACGGCAATTTCTACAATGAGAACTATCGCAAGGCAAAATCGCAGGTCACCTATATTGCAAACGGCAACGAGGACGGCTTTTATCACCCTATCTTTTCCTTCCAAGGCTTTCGTTATGTGCGCCTGACCGAATACCCGACAGACGAGTTGTACGTTGGTGACTTCTCTGCCATTGTTGTGCATTCAGACATGAAAAGAACCGGACATTTTGCCTGCTCTGACCCGATGGTCAATCGTCTGTATCAGAACGTGATCTGGGGACAGCGCGACAACTTTTTGGATGTTCCCACCGACTGCCCGCAGCGCGACGAGCGGCTGGGCTGGACGGGAGACGCGCAGGTATTTTGCCGCACGGCGGCCTACAACTACCGTGTAGACAACTTCTTCCGCAAGTGGCTGCATGATTTGGCCTGCGGTCAGCTGGAAAACGGTGCGGTGACTTGGATCGTTCCTTCCCTTGACCGCAACGCCGGTGCCTTTGCCTGGGGAGATGCTGCCACCGTCTGCCCGTGGGAAATGTACCGCGCCTACGGGGATCGGCGCATTCTTGCCGAGCAATTTGACTCTATGAAAAAGTGGTGCGATTACGTATATAACAAGGGTGACGGCCCTGCCGCTTGGGGCGGTGAAAAGCAATTCGGGGATTGGCTGGGTTTAGATGCCGAGGAAGGCTCTTACCGTGGTGCGACAAACGATCTGCTTCTTGGTACCGCCTTTCTTGCCTATTCCTGCGACCTGGTCATCAAGGCCGGGCGCGTACTGGGTGAGGATGTAGCATCATATGAGGCACGCAAACAAGAGGTCAAGGATGCCTTTGCGCGTGAGTTTATCAACGAAGACGGCATGCTGACCTGTGACACGCAGACGGCCTATGTCATTGCCCTGCAATTTGACATGGTAGATGACAAGGCGACCTACGCTTCGCATTTAGCCGATCTGGTACGCGAAAACGGCAACAAACTGAAGACAGGCTTTATCGGCACCGCCTATATCATGGATGCCCTGAGCGACAACGGCTATGCAGACGTGGCCTATTCGCTGCTGCTGCAGAAGGAATTCCCCTCTTGGCTCTATTCGGTGCGCAAGGGGGCTACTACCATTTGGGAGCATTGGGATGGTCTGAAGCCGGACGGCTCGATGTGGTCAAGTGACATGAACTCCTTTAATCATTATGCCTACGGCGCGGTGGCCTCTTGGCTGTATGGCACGGTAGCGGGCATCCGACCGGACGAGGATCAGCCCGGGTATGCACACGTTCATATCAAGCCCATTCCCGATGCGCGACTAGAATGGGCAGCGGCCGAGCTGGAGACGGCCTACGGAACGATCAAAAGCGGTTGGAAAAAGGAAAAGGACGGCTACCGCATTACAGTAACCATCCCAAGCGGCAGCACAGCAGACATCACCATTGGTGACACGGTGCACACCGTGTCTGCCGGGAATTATGAGTACATTTTGAAATGAAAAGCAAAAAGGCTTTGTCGTTGACAAAGCCTTTTTGCTTTATTTCCAACCAAGCTCCTCCAGCATGCCAAGCAGGTTCTCTCTGCCACGCGCAATACCTGAAATGCAATCCTCTCGACCTTCGAACTCGATGGAAATATACCCTTCATAGCCGGCGCGCTTTAACACGTGCAGACAACGGCGAACAGGAACATCTCCTTCACCAACCACGCAGCCGCAGAAGAAGTTGCCGCCACGCGTCATAGAACCGATGGGGCCAATAGGCTCGGGACGGATCAGCATATCCTTGGCGTGTACGTGGATGGCATAGGGTGCTACGCGGGAAACGGCAAGAACCGGATCCTCATCTGCGCAGATAAAGTTGCCAACATCCACCAGCAAGCCGTAATTATCGTGTGCTACCGCGTTAAAGAGACGCTCGACGCGGTCGCTATCCTGCGCGATGTAGCCGTGGTTTTCGGAGCAAGTACGGATCCCCTTCTTTTCAGCATATGCGGTTACACGGCGGGCAGCATCCGCGATACGAGGGAGCATCAGATCAAAGCTGCGGGCGTTTCCCGTTTTGCCGAGGGCATAGCACACATCATGCCGCATGAGGGAAGCTCCCAGTGCCTCTGCCACGTCTACCTGGCGGCAAAGCCGCTCGATCTCGGTCTCTTGGGCCTCCTCGGTCTCCTGATACAGGTTTGCGCCGATGGCATAGGCATTGATCTCAATGCCCACACGATCTGCCTCTGCTTTGATTTTTCTCGCGTTTTCCAATTGTTTCTCGGCATCCGGCGCGCCGTCAACATCGACAAACTCAATGGCATCAAAGCCCATTTCTTTCGCACGGGCAACACAATCAAGCTGTGTCATCTTCCCTGCGCGGATGTACTGCGAGAAAGAGTAGGAGCTAACGGAAATCTTCATGCTTCTTTCCCTTTCGATCAATTCTCGCGAATGGTCTTTTGCAGGAAGTTGTACGCTATGCGAATATCCTCCTCGGGGCATGCACCGGTCTCACGCTCAATGGTCAGGAAGCCGCGATAGCCGATCTCCTCCAACGCGCGGAGATAGTTCGGACAATCAACGCTACCCGTACCAAGCGGCACCTCCTCAAAGTACTTCTTGCCCTGTACCTCTTCCGGAACGGGATGAACCGCGCGATAGATGTATTCGGGATTACAAGGGAGCAGATTGTTACCATCCTTGGCGTGGGTGTGAACGATGTACTTTTTCAGCGTGTGCACTGCACGAACGGGATCGTCCCCTGTTACCATTTTGAAATTGGCGGGATCAAGGTTGACGGCCACACCGGTAGAACCGAGAGAATCGAGGAAGGCACAGAGCACGTCTGCCGTCTCAGGACCTGTCTCGATAGCGACGTGAGCGCCGACGCTGTCGGCATACTCAGCCAATTCAACACAAGCAGCCTGCATGATCTTATAGCGATCATGCGTTGGGTCGGTCGGCACAACACCAATATGCGTGGTAACGATATCGGTACCAAGATCCTTGGCGAGGTCAACAATGCGCTTGGATTTTTCAATCAGAGAAGGATTCATCTCGGCATTGCCAAAGCCATGGCCAAGGTCACCGCAGAGCGCGGAAAAGACAAGACCCGCATCCCTCACCTCACGAAGGAGTGCGCGGCGTGCCTCCGCGTTCAGATTTTCGGGCGAATTCTGACCGCTGGTGGCATACATCTGAATACCCTTGGCGCCGATCTCGGCTGCCTTTTTGATGGCGGCGCTACGCTCGATCCCAAAGGACTCCAGCATCACACCGATAGGAAAAGAATACATATCTGTACCCCCTTATATTTTTTTATTTGATTGCCTTTATATTACAATAAAACTGCGCAAAAAGCAAGAGCTTTTTGCTTTTTTCTTGCTTTTTCAAAGCCAAGTAGCTGTTTCCTCATCCTCAAAGATCAAATCGCCAAACACATCATCCAACTCTTCTGCCATTTCTGACAAAGACCCCACCGTTCTTGGTCCGCTATAGCAACTACGCCATTGCATGGTTGTTAGATCAAATTTCTCCAGCACATATGCATATAACTCCTTATGCAAAGCGAAAACGACAACGCGAAGCGGCTCACCATCCACATATCTGACACGAAGAACACCACCGTATTCCGACAGATCCGCTTGCCGATGCGCCCAAGCGACCGCCCGAGAACACCGTTTTTTTGACTGCTCATACGCAATGCGTGCCTTACCGCAAGCCTGTGCAAACAAAAAAGCAAGCACAACGGTCAGTAGCTCTGCTACTGTAAAGGCAAGGAATATCTGATTATCTCCTGCGGAAAACGCACTCAATTCTCGCCCCTCTGTCAGCGCGACGAACCACGCGATATGAACAAACAGCAACAGGCAACAAGCGATTGTCGGAAAGAGATATAGGCGTTGCTTTTTGCGGTAAAGGAGACACAGGTTCTTCTCCTTCTGCACGTTCATGCGTTCGGGTGACCGCGCAATCACGCGCCGCAAATATTGGCAAATCTCTTTTGCGTTGGTCAAGCCGTGAACTGTCATGCCGTCTGCCCCCAAAGACAGAAGCAGAGTCTGACCGTTTAAGGTAGCATCGGTGATCTTTGCCAGCGGCAGAACGCATTCCTCTCTCCAACCACATTTTACGCGAAGCGATTCGCTATCCACGATCAGACTTGCATGGTGGTTATAACGAAGAAGCAGGATAGAAAGAATGCCCCAAAGCAATCCAAAAACCGCAAAGGCAAGACTGAAAGCAGAGGCAGCCGGATTACCGCTTGTCCCCTCCGCTATGCCCCACAGCAAAAAGCGAACGGCAATGACACTGCTCATTACCAACGAACAGGAAGCAAAAACGACCAGCTGTACACGACTCTTGAAAACGCCACGCATTCTACAACTCCCTATTTGACCATGCCGTAGCCGCCGGCATATTTGCTGACCTCGGAGGCAACGACAAAGACCTTATTATCACACAGCTTGCGGATCTCCTTTAACGTGCGAGGGGTCTCCTTGCGCGGCAGGACAATAAAAATCATGTTCATCCGATCGGTCGAGCCGTGACCTTCAAATACCGTATAGCCCCTGCTCTGCTCCTTCAGATAGGCGGTGATCTTTTTGGTGCTTTCCTCGTTGGCGATCAGCTCCAGGCTGGAGGTGCCGAGCGCAATCTTGTTTTCAATGGTGGAGCCGAGAAAAAGACCGGTGGCATAGCCAATGCAGTAAAACAACAGCAAGAGCAAATTGTCGCCCAGCGTACCGATGATGGTGGAAATCACAAGTCCCCAGATGGTGCATTCTAGCAGGCCGAGGCCGGCGGCCTTGAGGCGCTGCCCCTTGACCATCATACAGGTTTTGAGTGACTGAATGGTAATCTCCACGATCTTGGCCGCACACACAAGCAGACATACGATCGCGGGGTGTAAAGACGCTAAAAAATCTGACATATGTTTTCTCCTTATTCTTCAGTAAAGGCGCGGCAGGCCTTGATCGCGCGATGCCAGCCACAGAGGTGTTGCTTGCGTGCCGCTTCATCCATTTTTGGCGTAAAGCGGCGACCGGAGGCAAGCTTACCCTTCAGCTCCTCGCGGCTTGTAAAGAAGCCAACGGCAAGCCCCGCAAGGCAAGCCGCGCCTGCGGCAGTGGCCTCGGCACTTGCCAGGCGCTGCACCTCGATGCCCGAAAAATCGCTTTGCATCTGCATCAACAGATCATTGGCCGAGGCACCACCGTCAACCTTGAGACAAGAGATGTTCCCCATATCGGCCTGCATGGCGGCAAGCACATCCTCGGTCTGATAGGCGATTGACTCAAGCGCGGCGCGGATGATATGATTCTTGCCCGTGCCACCAGTCAGACCAACCACGGTGCCGCGCGCATGCATATCCCAAACGGGCGCGCCAAGACCTGCAAAGGCGGGCACCAGATAAACACCGCCCGAATCAGGCACCTTGGCGGCAAAATATTCGCTATCGCTTGCTTCGTGGATCAGCTTCATCTCATCCCGCAGCCAGCGCACAACGGCACCACCAACGAATACGCTACCCTCCAACGCGTATTCAATCGGTCTGCCCTGCTCGCTTGCTGCGATGGTTGTCAGCAGCCCCTGCTCACTACGCACGGCCTGCTTGCCGGTATGTGCCAGCAAAAAGCAACCCGTACCATAGGTATTCTTGGCCTCGCCCGCTGCAAAGCAGCCTTGGCCAAACAGCGCGGCCTGCTGGTCGCCAGCGATGCCGGCAATGGGAATCGTTGCCCCCATGCAGGTAACGCTGCCGTATACCTCGCTGCTGCTTTTGATCTCGGGCAGCACGGCGCGCGGAATATCAAGCATGCGAAGCATGTCATCATCCCATTCGCCTGTATGGATGTTGCAGAGCATGGTGCGCGAGGCATTTGTACGATCGGTGACAAAAACCTTGCCGTCTGTCAGCTTCCAGATCAGCCAGGTATCGACCGTGCCAACCAGCAGTTCACCCGCCTCGGCCATTTCTCTTGCCCCGACGACGTGATCGAGGATCCATTTGATCTTGGTACCGCTGAAATAGGGATCAAGGCGCAGACCTGTTTTTTCATGGATGTACGCCGCGTGCCCTTCTCGTTCGAGCATCTCGCAAATATCGGCGGTGCGTCTGCATTGCCACACGATGGCGGGACAGATCGGCTTGCCGCTCGTCTTTTCCCACGCGATGACGGTCTCGCGCTGGTTCGTGATACCAAGTGCCGCAATCTCCTCGGGCTGAATGCCGCTTTTGGCGATACACTCGGTCATGGCGGCATACTGGCTACCGTAGATCTCCATGGGATCTTGTTCTACCCAACCGGGCTGCGGATAGTATTGCGCAAATTCATGCTGCGACATGGCAACAATCTGCAGGTCACGGTCGAACAAGATTGCCCGTGCGCTGGTTGTTCCTTCATCAAGGGCGAGTATGTATTTTTTCATGCGTTTCTCCTTTTTTCTTGGCGGTTAAGCAGACGAATAAGCATGGGGCGATGGTAGCGCTGCAGGATGACAAAGGCCAGATCGAACAGCGCGGACAAAACCGATGTCACAACAAAGACAATCGGCGTTCCAAAGGGAATGATCAAAAGCAACGGCAGAAAGCTGAAGAGCGCAATGACCTCATGCACGACCTCGGCCTGGCAGGTGGCCATGGCGATCTCCTCCCACGAATGGAGGGCGGTAGAAAAGGTCTCGGGAGAATAAGTAGGCAGCCTTCCTTTCCAGCGACGAATTTGCAAAAGCGTATACAAACGCTTTTCAAATCGGCGTGGGCGAAACCACGCGCGGCGATAATTCATGCGGTTATGAAACAGACCATTGATGACTCCGCCAACCAAGAGACGCATGGCGAAGTGATAAAAACACACGCCGAAGGTGATGCTTAGGCTAAAAAGCAACTCCGCTTTGACATAGTGATAGAAAGAAAGAGAGAAGAGGAAGAGCGCAAGGCTGATTCCCGTGAGCAGATACATGGTCTTTTTCACGACTCCACCACCACTTTTCCGCAGATATGCTCAGGCAGAAGGTGCAACAGCAATGTGTTGCGTGCAAACTGCTCGATCTCTCCTTGAATATATGCTTCATCCTGCGTAAACTTGCGGCTGAGCATAGCAGTGATACGGCTGACGGCATCCAAATCATCTATGATCGTTATTCTGCCGAATACGATCACGCTTTTAACGGTAAGTGCCCAATCTCCCTCTTGGCGATAGCCTTGATCACAGACGCAGAAGGAGACCTTGTCCGAACGGCGAAGTGCATCCAAGCGATGCCCTGCCTTGCCGCAATGAAAATACAAGCATCCGTCCTCCGAATGGTAGAAATGATTCATGGGCATTCCGTACGGATAGCCGTCATCCCCTTGCACAGAAAGCACGCCGCGCGGCTCTTGCGTGAGCAGGCGCACACATTCCTCTTGCGAAAGCTTCTTCTTTTTTCTGGCTAATTCACGAAACATGATAACGCCTATCTCCTCTCATAGTCCAACAGATCATAGATCAGATCGATCTCCTCTTGCGTGTAGTGCTCATGCATGAGCATCCAATCAACATCCTCTCGCTTGGCGATAACCTGACAGCGCCCATCATCCAGCATCGCCTTCCACGTGAGCATAACACGCAGACTGTCTGCCCGCTCCTCTTTCCCAAAGGAGCTTAAAGACACGGTATACGTCTTATCGACAAACACCACGGAAAGCAGAATATAACGTCGAACACTGCGGTTTGTTTTTTGTGTATCGATCAGTAGCGTTTGGGCCTCCTCGATCGATGCGTGATGCGTACGTTGATCAAAGGCGTTATACGTAGAAAAGGCATAGGAGGAATCAATCGTCTCGCGTGGATGGATCCCAAAGGGCACAAGTGCGGCAAATACCAAAAAAAGCGAGAGCAAAACGATTGTAATCCGTTTTGCTTTTTTCCGACTCTCGACAGAGAGGCTTTGCCAAAAGGCCCGTGAGCATAGCGGGTACACGATCAGCTCATGCACAAATGGCTTTGAGACGTGCTGCCGATTGCCAAAAATCGGCTGTCTTGCACGAAAGCCGGCTTGCGCAAGGAGCATAGAAGCCATCATGATCAAACCGCAAAGCGGCAGGCAGGTGAAAAAAAGCATCGAATGACTTCCGGCGATGATGTTTTCTTGGGAAAACATCATCCATGTGGCAACGGTGAATTATACTATCAAGTGCAACACTTTTAAGAAAAAAGGGAACTCATATTGAATCCTGTGTTATAATGAAGTTACCACACAACAAAGAACAACAGGAGAACAATATGAGCTATATCCATTTTACCATAGAAGAACGCTGTTGTCTACGGGAATTTTATAAAAAAGGCTATAGTTACAGAAAAATTGCAAAATTGTTGGGTAGAAACGTGAGTTCAGTGTCGCGAGAGCTACGTAGGAACTGCACACATATGTATGACATCCCAGCATACTATCCTCACACAGCACAAAAGAAAAGCAAGCTTCGCCGTTCGTATTG